>DASRTX010000457.1:0-12119 GCA_035655715.1 Myxococcales bacterium
CGGGGACACCATACGACGTCTTACGTAAGGTGTCCCCGAAACTCAGCGCAGCTTCTTCTGCTGCTCGTGGAGCCAGAGCAGGGCTTCCAGCGGCGTGGTGCGCGAGAGGTCCAGCTTGGACAGGGCGACCTCCAGCTCGGATTCCGGTGCGGGCGGAGGAGGTGGAGGGGCCTCGAACAAGGCCATCTGCGAGCGCCCTTTCCGGCGCGACCCCGCCAGCGTGGGGCGGCCAGCCTCGTCGAGTTCCTGCGCCTCGAGGTTCCCGAGGATCTCCCGCGCCCGCTTGAGCACGCTCTCCGGCAAACCGGCCAGCTTCGCTACGTGGATGCCGTAGCTTCGCGACGCCGCGCCCGCGACGATCTTGCGCAGGAAGACCACCCGCCCGTCCACCTCCGTCACCGCCATGGTGAGGTTCACCACCCGCGGCTTCTCGCGGGCCAGGTCGCAGAGCTCGTGGTAGTGCGTGGCGAAGAGCGTGCGCGCGCCGGACCTGTCATGCAGGTGCTCGGCGATGGCCCAGGCCAGCGCCAGCCCGTCGAAGGTGGACGTCCCGCGGCCCACCTCGTCGAGGATGAGCAGCGAGCGCGGCGTGGCCTGGTGCAGGATGCGCGCGCACTCCGCCATCTCCACCATGAAGGTGCTCTGCCCGCGCGCCAGGTCGTCCGCCGCGCCCACGCGGGTGAAGAGGCGGTCCACCAGCCCGATGCGCGCGCGTGCCGCCGGCACGAACGAGCCGCTCTGCGCCAGCACCGCGATCAGCGCCACCTGGCGCATGGCGGTGCTCTTGCCCGCCATGTTCGGTCCGGTGAGCACGATCAGCCGCCGCTCGCCGTCGAGCAGCAGATCGTTGGGCACGAAGGGGCCTTCGTCCGACTGCTGCAGCGCCCGCTCCACCACCGGGTGCCGGCCGGAGACGATCTCGATCACCTCGCTGTCGTCCACTAGCGGCCGCACCCAGCCCGACTCCGCCGCCACCCTCGCCAGCGAGAGCAGCGCGTCGGCCTGAGACGCCGCCTCCGCGCAGGCGCGCAGGCCCGCGCTCCGCGCCAACACCGCCTGGCGCAGCTCCTCGAAGATCTGCTGCTCCAGCGCGCCGCGGCGCTCCTCCGCCGAGAGCACGCGCGCCTCGTGCTCGGCCAGCGCGGGCGTGACGAACCGCTCGGCGCCCACCGTGCTCGACTTGCGCTGGTAGTCGGCGGGAACCAGGTGGAGGTTGGGCTTGGTCACCTCGATGTAGAAGCCGAACACCTTGTTGTAGCGGACCTTCAAGGAGCCGATGCCGGTGCGCTGCCGCTCCGCCGCCTCCATCGCGGCGATGGCCGCGCGCCCGCCCTGGGCCAGCTCCGAGAGCTCGTCCAGCTCGGGCCGGTAGCCGGCGCGGACGAAACCAGGCTCGCGCCCCTGCGGGACCTCGTCGATGAGCGCGCGCTGCAGCAGCTCGGCCAGATCAGCCGGCGCACGCAGCGGCGGCGCCAGATCGCGCAGCAGCTCCGACCCGCAGGCGGCCAGGCGCGTAGCCAACCCGGGCATCTCGCGCAACGATCCGCGCAGGCCCGCCAGATCGCGCGGCGTCCCCTGCCCCACCGCGAGCCGGCCCAAGAGCCGCTCCATATCGAGCACGCCGCGCAGCAGCTCCGCGATCTCCTCGCGCCGCACTGCCGCCTGGGACAGCTCCTCCACCGCGTCTTGCCGCGCGCCGATCGCCGCCAGCTCCAGCAAAGGCGCCGAGAGCCACCGCGCCAGCAGCCTTCCGCCCGCCGCAGTGAGAGTGCGATCCACCACCGAGAGCAGCGTCCCCGTCTTCCGGCCGTCGGGACCGCGGAACAATTCCAGGTTCTGCGCCGCCCCGGGGTCGATGAAGAGCTGCTTCGCGGGCTGCTCGACCGCGATGCGCACCACGTGCCGCGCCGCGGAGCGCTGCGTTTCTTGAAGGTATGCCAGCGCCTCGGCAGCGGCCTGCATCCCCAGCCCCTCGCGCAGCCCGAACCCGTCCAGCGTCGCGACGGCGAGATGCCGCTTGAGCAAATGCTCCGCGCCGGCGCGGTCGCGGAAGGGCCTCGCCTCCAGCCTCGCCGCGCCGCTGGCACGCCGGACGGCCTCTCGCTCCGCAAAATCTTCGGGGACCAGCACTTCGCGCGGCCGCACCCGCGACAGCTCGTCCAGCGCGTCCTGCAGCGGTCCCGCCGGCAGCGCGCGCAGCTCGCCGGTGGATGCATCGAGGAGCGCCACCGCCGCCTGGCCCTCGAAGGCAGCCAGCGCCGCCAGCCAGAGCGGCTCGCGCGCCTCCAGCACCTCCTCGTCCACCAGCGTCCCGGGCGTGACCAGCCGCACGATCTCGCGCTTCACCAGCTGCTTGCCCGGCCCCGGCACCTCCATCTGGTCGCAGATGGCCACCTTGTGGCCGGCCGCCACCAGCTTCGCCACGTAGGCGCGGGCGGCGTGGTGCGGCACGCCGGCCATGGGCACCCGGTCCTCTCCCTTGGCGCGGGAGGTCAGCGTAATGCCGAGGATCTGCGCGGCGATGCGCGCGTCGTCGTAGAAGAGCTCGTAGAAGTCGCCCAGGCGGAAGAAGAGCAAGGCGTCGCGCGCCTGCGTCTTCGCCTCGTGGTATTGGCGGAGCATCGGCGTGGCCGCCGCCTCCGCCGGAGGCACCTGTGAAACCGGCTCTGCCACCGCGCCACTGATACCACGACCTGCCAGGCGCCCCCGCGACGATGAAATGTTCCTGCCCCAGCCGCGTTGTGCAGCGCCAGATGCGTGCTCTCGCCCCGGCGTTGCTGCTGGCCGCGCTGCCCCTGCACGCCGCCGATGCGCCCGCATCCGCCGATCGGCTGCCCCCCGAGTCGTCCTACGTGCGCACCGCCCATGCGGCGAAGCGCACGAGTGGCGAGATCCACGTGGACGGATTGATGGACGAGCCCGCGTGGCAGGCGGCGCCGCTGCAAGAGACGTTCACCCAGGTCGCCCCCGACGAGGGCAACCCCGCCAGCGTCCACACCACCTTCCGCGTGCTCTGGGACGACGAGTTCCTCTACTTCGGCGCCATCTGCGACGACCCCGAGCCACTCACCAAATCCCTGAGCCGCCGCGACCGCTTCATCGAGGGCGACACCATCCAGTTCGACCTCGATACCACGCTTGACCGGCGCACCGCCTACCATTTCGGGGTCTACGCCGCCGGCCAGCAGATCGACGCCATCCACTTCAACGACACCGACTTCACCACCGACTGGGACGCGGCCTGGGAGTCGGCGGTCGCCTACAGCGAGCACGGCTGGTCGGTGGAGATGAAGATCCCTCTCCGCGTCATGCGCATTCCCGTGGGCGCGAAGCAGATGGGGTTCAACGTCTACCGCATCCTCTCCCGCCGCCACGAGGAGGATCAATGGCGCTACCGACCCAACGGCCGCGCCGGGGACATCAGCCGCCTGGGGCTGCTCGACGGCATCGAGGGCATCCATCCCGTCCGCGAGCTGGAGCTGCGCCCGTACGTGGGGATGAAGTTCCTGCGCAACGTCCCCTCCTACGCCACTCCACAGGCCGAGCTGGGAAGCTGCGCCACGGTGGGGTTCGACCCACAGCGGCAGGGCGGGTTCTGCGCCGGCCTCGACCTCCGCTACAACCTGGCCAGCGACGTGGCGCTGGTGGGCACCATCAACCCCGACTTCGGACAGGTGGAGGCCGACCAGCGCGTCCTCAACCTCACCACCTTCGAGACCTTCTTCCCCGAGAAGCGGCCCTTCTTCCTCGAAGGCCTGGACCTCTTCCAGCCGGCGCTGCGCGTGGACGTGGGCGGGCCCTACGGCGGCAACGCCTACCAGATCTTCTACTCGCGCCGCATCGGCCGCGGTACCCCCACCGCCGACGACATCGGGCTGAACAGCGACACGCAGAAGCTCGTCTACCAGCAGCCCAGCGTGCCGGTCTTGAGTGCGGCCAAGGTGAGCGGCACCATCGGCGGCTCCAGCGTGGGGCTACTCACCGCACTGGAGCCGCGCGTCTCCGCGCAGATCCTCCACAGCGGCGCCAGCGAGGTGCCGCCCACCATCGACGTGCGGCGCACCGTGGAGGCGCGCCACGACGCGGTGGCGCGCGTGCGCTCCCCCATCGGCGACAACATGCTGCTCGGCCTCACCGGCACCGCGATGGATCCCATCTTCACCGATCCGTCGCTCGGCCTGCAGCAGCGGCACGCGCACGTCGGCGAGGGCGACTTCACCATCTTCACGCACGACCGCTCTCTGGAGGCCACCGTGCAGGCGGCGGGGTCGCTGCTCACCGGCAACGCCTGGGAGACGCTGGCGGACGGCACGGTGCTCGGGCCCACCGCCAGCGGCTTCGCCGGATCGGGCAAGGTGAAATATCTCGGCGAGCACTGGTTCGCGGCCGCGTACGGCGACCTGCTCACGTCGCAGTTCTCGGTCAACGATCTGGGGTTCATGCCGCGCGCCAACCTCGCCCGGGTCATCGGCTACGTCGGGTGGCGCGATCCGCATCCCGGCCCTCTCTGGCAATCTGCCCAGCTGATCGTGGTGGGGCGCGAAGCTCGCAACGCCCCCTTCGACCTGCGCCTGGACCGCGACGGCATCGTGGAGTTCTGGTTCAACACCAACAGCTTCTGGTTCATCGACACCGGCGCCATCGTGCAAGCGCCCTTCGTGGACGACCGCGAGCTGCAGGACGGCACGCCCGTCGAGCGCCAGGCCAGCGCGGCCTGGTACGGCTCCATCTCCACCGATCCGCGCAAGCGGCTGCAGTTCCAGTTGTCCTGGACCGAGGGGCGCTCCTGGCCGTTGTACGAGCGCCAGAACCAGCTGGAAGGAACGCTGATCTTCCGACCGCTGCCGCAGCTCGACGGCAGCTTCGACCTCTCCTACAACGAGAGCGCCGGCACCATCCGCCAGGTCCAGACCGCGAGGGATCCGGTCAACGACCAGCCCCTCGACGCCTCGGTCGCCACCAACGGCCCGCGCTATTACAAGATGGCGCCGCAGCATGCGCGCAGCCTCAGCGCCACGCTGCGCGCGACCTACGCCTTCACACCGTACCTGACCTTCCAGGCCTACGCGCAGCTGTTCACCGCGGGCATCTCCTACGGGCAGGTGCTGCGCGGGGACGTGAACGAGGCGGGCCGCCGCACGCTGCGGCTGGACGAGCTGCGGCCCATCGACAACAAGGTCAGCTACGACGATCGGCAAGCGGGCCTCAACGTCAACCTGATCCTGCGCTGGGAGTGGCGCACCGGCTCCACCTTCTACCTGGTCTACGCCCACCAGAGCTCCCACGACATCACGCCCGGATTGCACTCCCGGCTCGACTACGGCGCCGAGCTGGGCACGCTCTCCGGCCCCGGCGTGACCCACGGCGACAGTATCTTGCTGAAGGTGGATCTGCTCTCGGCCCTGTGAGAGAAGCGGAAACGTGATTCAGGCCGTCCAGGATCTGCGGCGCTTGCGCGAGATCAGCGTGGTGGTGGTGCGCCACGGCTTCGGCGAGCTGTGGGACCGCGCCAAGATCTGGGACGTGCTCGGGCGCCGCGAGGTCCACGCACCCGCGCGCGAGGCGGCCCGCGCCACCACCGCCCGGCGCTTCCGCGACACGCTGGCGGAGCTGGGGCCCACCTTCATCAAGCTGGGACAGATCCTCTCTTCCCGTCCCGACATCCTGCCCAAGGACTTCATCTCCGAGCTGTCCAGCCTTCAAGACAGCGCCGCGCCCATGCCGGTGGATCTGGTCTTCAAGCTCATCGAGCAGGGGCTGGGCCGGCCCGTGCCCGAGCTGTTCGGCTCCATCGATCCCACGCCCATGGCCAGCGCCTCCATCGCGCAGGTCCACCGCGCGCGCCTTTCCTCGGGAGAGGAGGTGGTGGTCAAGGTGCAGCGGCCGGGCATCGAGGAGCAGATCCGCAGCGACACCGACCTGCTCTTCTACCTGGCCCGCTTCCTCGAAGGCGTGATCGAGGAGACCGGCATCTACACCCCCACCGGCATCGTCACCGAGTTCCGCAGCGCCATGTTGCTGGAACTGGATTTCGAGAACGAGGCGCGGAATATCGAAGAGTTCGCCAAGAGCCACGCGGAGCGCCCCTACGTGGTCATCCCGCGCCTCTACAAGGAGCTCTCCTGCCGCACCGTCATCACCATGCAGGAGCTGAAGGGCAGAAAGCTCAATGCGGTGCTCGACGATGAATCGTTTGGATGCGCCGACCGCAAGCAGCTGGCAAAGAACGTGATGGAGACCAGCTTCCACCAGCTCTTCGCCGACGGCCTCTTCCACGGCGACCCGCACCCCGGCAACGTGATGGTGCTGGAGGGCAACCGCATCGGGCTGCTCGACTTCGGGCTGGTGGGGCGGTTGTCGCGTCAGATGCAGGAGTCGATCATCCTGTTCGTGCTCGCCATCTCGCTGCGCGACCCCGACACGGTGGCGCGGCTGCTCTACAAGGTGGGCGCCCCGGACGATCGCATCAACCTGCATCGCTTCCGCCAGGAGATCCACGACCTGCTCGACCGCTACCTGGGCCTCAAGCTGTCGGAGGTGGATTCCAGCGTGCTGATGAGCGAGCTGGTGGACCTGGCAATGCGCTACCGCATCAAGATTCCCAAGGAGTACGCGGTGCTCTCCAAGGCCGCGGCCACCACCGAAGGCATCGTCCGCCAGCTAGATCCGGAGCTGGACGTTTCGGAAGCGGCCATGCCTTACGCCAAGCAGCTCCTCTTCGAGCGCTACAACCCGGGCTCGATGAGCGGCGGCGCGCTGCGCGTGCTGCTGCAGCTGCAGGGCTTCCTCCAGGACACGCCGCAGCAGCTCTCGCAGATCCTGATGGACCTGGAGGGTGGCAAGTTCAGCGTCAACGTCCGCACCGAGGAGCTGTCGCGGCTGAACACCAACGTGAAGGCCCTGGGCATCCTGCTCTTCGCGGGGATGATCGCGGCGAGCCTGATCGTGGGCGCGTTCTCGCTGGTGGGCCGCGCTTCGGAGGGCGCTGCCAGCACGGTGTGGCCGTTGCCGGCGCTGGTGGGGCTTGCGCTGTCGGCCATGCTCTTCGGAGCGGCGGTCACCTGGACGTTGCTGGCGGGGCGGCTGAAGAAGATCAGCCTGCGCCGACTCTTCAAGTGAAGCGACGGGTACTACCTTCCCTGCCATGTCCCCTTGGCACCCGGCCGCGGTGAGGCCCGGCGAGAAGCTGCCCGACCTGCCGCTGCTCGACCAGGCTGGCAGGCCGGCGACCCTCTCCTCGCTGGGTGGCAAGGGGCCCGTCGTGGTGCTGTTCTTCGGCGGGCTGGGCGACGCGGCGGGGCTGCGGCTGCTCTGCGACTACCGCGACTTCACCCTTTCGATGCGGCGCGCCGGCGTCACCGTCTGCGGGGTGGGCCATGCCGAGCCGTCGGGGCTCTGGTGGCTGCGGAGAAATCGGGGGGTGGCGTTTCCGCTCTTCGCGGACGCGGACGCCACGGCGCTGCCGGCGCTGGGATTCGTGGAGCAGGCCGGGCTCTTGCTCCTGGACAGCGACTTGACGGTGAAGCAGCGCGTGGGCGGCGAGCACGCGCAGGCGGAGGCGATGCTCCCGCTCTTGAGACGCGCCGCGGGGAAGCGCGCGAAGCCCTCCCTGCCCGAGCGGGCCGTTCAATTCTTCCAGGCCCTGCACCACGCGCTTCGCCCGCTCAAGGCAGCTCGCTGAGATTCAGGGAGTCGTCCACCGGCAAGGCTTCCACCACCACCTCGGCGATGGGCGGGGATTCGGGCTCGCGCGAGTCGATCAGGCCTTCCGCGTCCGCCGCCAGCGCCGCCAGAGCGCCCATGCGGGCCACCTCCAGCCAGGCGAAGACCGCCGCGGCGGCGAGGCTTACCGCCAGTCGCGGACCCAGCGCCATCAGCTGGCCTTTGGGATCGAGGAAACCCGGCAGCAGACCCGTGAGCATGCCCGCCACGGTGGCGGCGATGAGCTCGAGCAGCAGGAATGCCCCGGTGATCAGCAGGCACCCGCCCAGGCGGGCGGCGAGCAGCGATGCAGCCTTGCCAAAGGCCGCGGTGACCCCGTCGCCAAACGCGGCCGCGCGCACCAAGGTCAGCCGCGCGAGCAGGTCGAGGAGAACGCTGCCCAGCACCGCGCCGGCGCCGGCCAGCGCTACCAGGCAGAAGAGCAACACCGAGGGCCGCATGATCAGCAAAGGCGCTGCCGCAGTCAGAGCCACCCCGCAAGAGAGGGCGACCAGGAGCGAGAGGCAGAAGCCGAGGAGACCCGCCGCCATCACCCGGGCGGCGCCGCGCGAGAGCAGGAGCAGGAAATTCCCCGCCGGAGGCCGCCTTCCCAGCTCCGCGTCGGCCGCCAGCACCGGGACGGCGCCCGCCCAGAAGAGCATCGACACCGTGAACGCGATCACCAGCGCCACGGCCATGCCGCAGGCGGCGGTCCATCCCAGCGCCAAAGTCGCGAGCAGCGCTTGGACCAGGTTCCGGCGCGCCGCGCCAAGGAAGAGCAGCGCGGCCAGCCCCACCGGCAAGAGCGCCAGCAGGCTCCCGCCCTCATCGAGCAGCGCCTTGCCGAATGCCAGCTCCGGATTGCGCGACGCAGCGCGCAGCCCCAGCCGGACCGCGTGATTGGCCCGCAGCATCCGCCGCCGTATATCCCAAGTCCGAACGGGGTAGGTGGCCCCCTCTCCTTGCGACCACCGCAAAACTGCCACTACTGTGCTGCAATGCAGACCATCACCACCACCTTCTCCAACACCGTGCTGGTGATCGACGACGAGCAGGTGGTGCTCGATCTCTTCAAGCGGGTGTTGGGCGAGAAGGGGCTGGCGGTGCGCGCCGCGAAGAACGCGGAAGAGGCCTTCGCGCTGATCGACCGCGAAGGGTTCGGCTGCGTGCTCGCCGACAAGAACCTCCCCGGGACCGACGGAATCGAGATCGTCCGCCGCGTGCGCCGGCTGCAGCCCTACTGCGCCTGCATCGTGATGACCGGCTACGCCTCGACCGCCAGCGCGGTGGAGGCCCTGCGCCTGGGCGCGGTGGACTACCTCGAGAAGCCGTTCGACGACATGGACAGGATCGCCACCCGTGTCGACGACGCGCTGCGGGCGATGAAGGACGAATACGAGCGGCAGGTGCTGCTCGCCAAGCTGCGCGTGGTCCAGGGCAGCGAGTCGCCGCAGAACGACGCCCCGGACGACGAGACCGTCGTCGAGGCGCCGGACGACTCGGTGCGCACCACGCCCTTCGAGATCCTCGAGGCGCGCGTCCACCACGCCACCGCCGACCTGCGCCGCCGCTCCCTGCACCTGCTCTCGCGGCTGGTGGCCACCAAGGCGGCGGGCCGCGAGGTGCTGCTCTCCGGCGAAGGGCTGCTCGAGGAAGTGAGGCGGCTGCGGCGCTCGGGGCAGGCCGACTCGGCCGAGCTGAAGCAGATCGAGCAGCGGCTGGAGGATCACCTGGCCCTGGCGCGCCACGCCCAGAGCCGCTGATGTAGGCATTTTCGCTGCATTTCCGCGGATCTACACACGATCCGCTCCTTGCTGGCGGCCCCCGCGCGGCCTATGCTCGCGCCTGCGCGGGGGGCGCTCGGGAGCGATGGGATTTCGGAGCAAGATCTTCGCCGTGCTGGCGGTGGTTGGAGTCGTGCCGGCAATGGTGCTGGCCTGGCTCTCCTTCGCCGTGCACCGGGGCGAGCTCGAGCGCACCGTCGGCGCTGCCCAGGCGCAGGTGGCCGGCGAGATGGCCCGCTCCTGCGAGCGTTTCGTCGCGCAGTCCATCGAGTCGCTGCGCCTCTCCCTCACCGTGCTGCCCTTGCGAGACCTCTCCGGCCCCGACTTGCAGAGCGCGTTGCGCATTCCCTACCGGCAGCTGCAGTTCGTGGACGCGCTGCAGATCGCGGGCGGCGACGCCGTCTGGGAGTCCGGCAACGGACGCCCTGCGCCCGATCTCCAGCGGCTTCGCATCGCCGCTCCGGCGGAGCTCGCAGCCCATGCGGGCACCGCCATCGGCACGCCTTACGCCGCCGGCGACGGCAGCATGCGCCTGCCCGTGGCCCTGCGGTTGGACGGGCAGACCGTGCTGATCGCCGAGCTGTCGCTGCGCCAGCTGTCAGACCAACTGCTGCAGGGGGCGGGCGCGGACGGAGTCGCGTATCTGGCCACGCGCGCCGGCGTCGTGCTCGCCCAGGCGCGGGCCGTCTCGCCTTCGGCAAGCGAGCTGGCACTGCTGAGCGACAGAGGCGTCCAGATCGTCCAGCGCCTGGACGGAGAGCGCTGGCTGGCAGCGGCGGCGCCGGTAGGCACGCTCGACTGGACCGTGCTGGTGGCGCAGCCGGCGGCGGTGGCGCTGCGGCCGGCGGCGCTGGTGGGCCGCTACACGCTCTTCTGGCTCCTGGTGTCGCTCCTGCTCGTGCTCGTTCTCGGGGCGCTGCTCTCGCGCCGCGTGACCGACCCCGTGCGGCAGCTGCGCGAGAGCGTGCGCGCGCTGCGCGAGGGCCGTGCCCAGGCCGCCGCCGTGCAGAGCGGCGACGAGATCGGCGACCTCTCTCGCGCCTTCGACGAGATGGCGGTGGAGATCGTGCGCCGCGACGAGGAGATCCGCCACTTCAACGCCGAGCTGCAGGCGCGCGTCGACGAGCGCACCGCGGAGCTGAAGGCGGCGCAGGAGCAGATGCTGCGCGCACGCCGTCTGGCCGCGCTGGGGACGCTGGGCGCGGGCATGGCGCACGAGCTGAACAACCCGCTCACGGCGATCTCGGGAATGGCCGGTATTCTGCGCAAGGAGCTGGCCGGGACACCCCAGGAAGAATCGGTTCGCGTCCTTCAGGAATCGGCGCGGCGCATGGCCCGCATCGTGGCAAACCTGAGCGCCTTCGCCGAGCAGGAACGCGAAGGACCGGGAACCCGGTTTCCCCTCGCCTCCTCGGTGCAGGCGGCGCTCGATCTCTACGAGCCCCAGCTGCGCGCGCACGGCATCCAGGTGGTGGCGGACCTCGCCGCATGCGAGGCCCAGGGCGACCCGGCGCAGCTTCAGGAGGCCATCGCCCACATCGTGCGGAACGCCATCCAGGCCATGCCCGCGGGCGGCAGGCTTCTGGTCAAGCTCAGCGAGCTGGACGGTGCCGCGCTCCGGCTCTCGCTCACCGACTCGGGCAAGGGCATCCCGCAGGCGCTGCGCGAGCGCATCTTCGATCCCTTCTTCACCACCAAACAGGATCCTGCGGGCGTGGGGCTCGGCCTCTCCATCTCCCACAGCATCGTCGAGGCCCATCACGGCAAGCTGATGGTCGAAAGCGCCGAGGGCCAGGGCGCCACCTTCACCATCGTCCTCCCCGCCGCGGCCGCCGCGGCCCACCTGCGATGACCAAGCCCGGCTCCAAAGACGACTCGCCGGAGCTGGTCCCGGCACCGGACAGTGAGCTGCTGGGCCCAGGCCTCGTCCACGAGATGCGCCAGCCGCTGCTCGGCATCAAGGCGGGCCTCGAGCTGATCGCGCGGCGCCTGGGCAGCCAGCTCACCTCGCTCGACGACTGGGAGATGGTCCGCGGGCAGGTGGCGCGCCTGGAGGAATTGTTCCGCAGCTACCAGCAGCTCTTCACTCCGGACGCCGGCGCGCCGTCGCGCTTCGCGGTGGAGCCGGTGGTGCAGCGGGCCGTCGATCTGCTCACCTGGCGCGTGCGGCGGCTGGGAGCGCGCTTCTCCTGGGAACAGACCGGCACGCACCTCGCGCACGGGTCTCCCAACGCGCTGCTGCACGCGCTGGTCAACCTCCTCGCCAACGCGCTGGACGCCGTGGAGGGCGGCGCCGGCCGCGTGGCCGTGCGCGTGCTGGCCGATCCCCTGCAGATCCGCGTCAGCGACGACGGCACGGGAATCGCCGCCGCGGACGCCGCGCACATCTTCGAGGCACGCTTCACCACCAAGGCCGCCGGCGAGGGCAGCGGGCTGGGGCTCCCCATCGCCCAGAAGGCCATGCAGCGCGCCGGCGGCGACGTGCGCCTGATCGACGTCAAAGATCCGCGCCGGCTTTCGTGGGCGAAGACGGAGTTCGCGGTGGAGGTCGCCGAGTCTTGATGGCCCGCGGCAAGGCTGCCAGAACGGTCGTCGAGGCGTCCGCCCTGCTGGCGGCGATGCTCGCGCTCTCCT
>DASRTX010000458.1:0-2079 GCA_035655715.1 Myxococcales bacterium
GTGGTCGTCCCCCAGAATGATGGTGTCGGAGACGGGGTCTGGCCTGGCCAGCCCCAAGCATCATCGGAGGACGATCATGGAGCACTATGCCGGGATCGACGTATCGCTGGAACTGAGCAGCGTGTGCGTGGTGGACGCCACCGGACGGATCGTGCGCGAGGCGAAGGTGGCGAGCGAGCCCGAGGCACTGCTTGACTGGTTCCGCGAGCTCGGCTTTGAGGTCGTGCGGATCGGGCTCGAGGCAGGTCCGCTGTCACAATGGCTGTATGCCGCGATGCGCGATGCCGGGCTGGCAGTGGAACTGCTCGAGACGCGGCATGTGCGGGATGCGTTCAAGGCGATGCCGGTGAAGACCGACCGCAACGACGCCCGCGGCATCGCCCAACTGATGCGGCTGGGCTGGTTTCGGCCGGTGCACTGCAAGTCGGTGCCCGCGCAGGAGACGCGCGTGCTGCTGACCACGCGCAAGCTGCTGCAGGCGAAGCACCATGACGTGGAGATGAGCCTGCGCGGGGTGCTGCGGGGCTTCGGGATGAAGGTCGGACCGACCACGGCGCGCCGCTTCGCCGGGCGGATCCGCGAACTGGTCGAAGGCCATCCGACGCTGACGGCGGTTGCCGAGGCGCTGTTGGCGGCCCGCGACGCGCTCGGGGAGCAGTTGCGGAATCTGGAGAAGCGTCTGTGCAAGCAGGCACGGGAGGACGCGCGGGCCCGCCTGCTCATGACCACGCCCGGGGTCGGGGTGATCGTGGCGCTGACCTTCACGGCGGCGGTGGACGACCCCGGCCGGTTCCGCTCCTCCAAGGCGGTGGGCGCGCATTTCGGCCTGACGCCGCGGAAGTACCAGTCCGGCGAGACCGACGTGACCGGGCGGATCTCCAAAATCGGCGACGCCAGCGTACGCACTGCGCTCTACGAAGCGGCCAACGTCATCCTGACCCGGCCGGTGAAGGGCTCAGAGCTCAAGAGCTGGGCGGCGCGCTTGGCCAAGCGTGCTGGCATGCGCAAGGCCAAGGTGGCGCTGGCCCGGAAGCTGGCTGTGGTTCTGCACAGAATGCTGAAGGACGGCACGCCGTTCGCCGCCAGCCGGGCGGCGGCCGCGGCCTGAGGCAAGGGAGGAGAGATCAAGGGTTCGGGCGGCGGAGGACACCAGCCGCCCGGAGCGAGGTCCCGTCGCCGGGACGATGGATCAGGTCAAGCCGCACAGAGCCAGGCGGCACCGCAAGAATGACCGCGCTTCCCAAGATTGGCTGACCTGGTCCTTATCCGATCCCATCAGGTGGCGGCCATGCGCCGACCCCGGACAGAAGCGAGACACCGGCGACTGGATCAGAGCTCCAAGGGGGTTGACGACCGAAGGCCCGTTACAGAAGGCTCATGTCGCGGCGGCTGACCGCCCCTTCATCGTTCTGCTCGAGCATGAGCGCGCCGACCAGACGCACGACGGCGCGGTCATTCGGGAAGATGCCGACCACATCGCAGCGTCGCTTGATCTCGCCGTTGAGGCGCTCCAGCGGGTTGGTGCTGGCGATCTGCGGCCAGTGCTCCCTGGGAAACGCGGTGTAGGCCAGCACGTCCTCGCGCGCCTCGTCCATCAGTTCGGCGAGCCTGGGCGCGCGCTCGCGCAGCGCATCGGCAATGCTGTTCCATTGCGCATGGGCGTCGGCGGCGCTCTCCTGGACGAAGATGGTCTTGATCATGGCGGTCACCGCCGGGCGCTGCTTGGCCGGGACATGCGCCAGGGCGCTGCGCCTCCAATGAACCCGACAGCGCTGGAGGGTGGCGTGGAACACCTTCGACGCCGCTGCCCGCAGACCCTTGTGGTCGTCGGCGATGACCAACTTGACGCCGCGCAGGCCGCGGTCGGCGAGCGAGCGTAGGAACCCCTTCCAGAACACCTCGGCCTCGGACGCACCCGTGGCAACGCCGAGCACCTCGCGCCGGCCATCGGTGTTCACGCCGACAGCGAGTATCGTTGCCGTCGAGACAATGCGCCCCCCTTCGCGCGCTTTCACATAGGTCGCGTCGATCCAGAGGTATGGCCACTCGCCCTCGAGCGGGCGGGTGAGGAAGGCCCCT
>DASRTX010000459.1:0-2228 GCA_035655715.1 Myxococcales bacterium
GTCAGCTCTTCCTTCGCCTGCTTGGCCGCGTCGATCGCCTCGCGCACCACCCGCGGGGTCCGCTCGCGGTCGCCGAGGAGGATCTCCGCGAGCGCCCGGTCGAAGTCGTCGCCGCCCAGGGCGGAGTCGCCGCCCACCGCCTTCACCTCGAAGACGCCTTCCTGGAGCTGGAGGATGGAGATGTCGAAGGTGCCGCCGCCCAGATCGTAGACGGCGAACTTGCCCTGGGAGCGCTTGTCCAGGCCGTACGCCAGAGCGGCCGCGGTGGGCTCGTTGAGCAGCCGCAGCACTTCCAGCCCGGCCAGCCTGCCGGCCTCCTTGGTGGCCTGTCGCTGGGCGTCGTCGAAGTAAGCGGGGACCGTGATCACGGCCTGGTTCACCTTGATGCCCAGCCGGTCCTCGGCGCGCACGCGCAGCGCCCGCAGGATCTCCGCCGAGACCTCGACGGGATTCACCACCCGCCCACCGTCCACCACGAAGCGCACCACGCCGCTCTCGCCCGGCGCGAAGCGGTAGGGACTGAGCCTCCGCGTCTCCGGATCGGCGCTGGACCGTCCCATGAAGCGCTTGACGCTGACGATGGTGTCGTGCGGGAACTCCGCCGCCACCCGCCGCGCCGCGCGGCCCACCACCACCGAGCCGGGGCCTCCCCCTTCGCCATAGTGCACCACCGAGGGGAGCAGCGTGCTGCCCTCGTCCACCGCCAGCGCGCGCGGCTTGCCGTCGCCCAGCACGATGGCGAGCAGCGAGTTGGTGGTGCCAAGATCGATGCCCACCGCGCCGGTGGTGCAGGCCTCCTTGGCGTGACCCTCGCCCGGTTCGCTGATCTCGAACAGGGCCATCAGACCTCCACCGCGCGGCCTTCCACCTCGTCGAGGTAGCGCGCGTAGTAGCGCATCCGCGCGAGCAGCTCGGCGGCTCGCGAGAGATCGCCGCCGGACTCCAGGGCCTCGCGCGCCTCCCGCAGCGTCCGGTCGCGCTTCTCGCGCACGCCCGCGGCGAGCGCGTCGAGCGGCTCGCCGGAGGTCTTGGCCTCGAGCAGCTTCTCGCGGTCTTCCAGCGTCTCCTCGAGGAACTCGGGCGACATCTTCGGATCGCCCTTCACGCCGCGAAGCGCCAGGAGATGCTCGGCCCGGCGCACCGGGTCCTTGAGCACCTTGTAGGCGTCGTTGAGCAGCGTCGTCTGCTCCAGCGAGAAGCGCCTTTCCTGGGGCGTGGCGCGGGCAAACCGATCGGGGTGCAGCTTGCGCGAGAGCGCGCGGAACTTGTCGTCCAGGCCCGCTGGCGCGTCGAACGATGGTTCGAAGCCGAGCAGGGCAAACTTGTCGATCTGGGCACCCGCCGGGAGCGGCGGCTGCACCTTGCCGCAAGCGGGACAAAGCGGATCTGCGGCCGAGACCTCCGCCCGGCAGCTCCAGCACGTTCGCGTGCTCATAAGCTCAAACCGAGAAGGACTCTCCGCAGCCGCATTCCGACTTCACTTGCGGGTTGACGAACTTGAAGCCCTTCTGCTGGAAAGTATCGACGAAGTCGAAGGTGGTGCCATTGAGATAGACGAGGCTCTTCGGGTCCACGTAGACCTTTGCCCCTTCCACCTCGAAGACCTGGTCGCGCGCGCGGGGCTGGTCGCAGTACTCGATGACGTAGCTCATCCCCGAGCAGCCACCGCCCTTGACGCCAAGGCGGACGCCGCTCTGCGGGTTGCTTTGCGCGCGCTTGGACAGCTGCGCCTTGATCTGCTTTGCAGCGCGCTGCGTGACGTTGACGCGGAGCTCGGCCATCTACTCTGCCCTCTTCTCCTCAGGCTTTGCCTCCGCCTGCGGCGCGATGCCCTTCTTCTTCTTCTTCCAGTCCGCGATGGCCGCCTTGATGGCGTCCTCCGCCAAGACGGAGCAGTGGATCTTCACCGGCGGCAGCGCCAGCTCCTTGGCGATGTGCGTGTTCTTGATGGTCAGCGCCTCGTCCACCGACTTGCCCTTCACCCACTCGGTGACCAGCGAGCTGCTGGCGATGGCCGATCCGCAGCCGAACGTCTTGAACTTGGCGTCCTGGATGGTGCCGTCGTCGCCGACGCGGATCTGCAGGCGCATCACGTCGCCGCACGCCGGCGCGCCGACGAGGCCGGTGCCGACGTTCGGGTCTTCTTTGTCGAGCACGCCCACGTTCTTGGGGTTCTCGTAGTGCTCGATCACTTTGTCTGAATAGGCCATCGGGTCCTCCTAATGCGC
>DASRTX010000460.1:0-4721 GCA_035655715.1 Myxococcales bacterium
TGGCGAGCTGCGCGTTCTACATGTTCTTCATCCCCGTCTACATCCTGGTCCTCTTCGCCACCATCCTGATTGACTGGGTGGCCGCGAACCAGATCGAGGGCAGCGAGAACCCCAAGCGCAAGAAGCTCTTCCTGACCCTAAGCGTGCTCTCGGTCTGCGGCATTCTTTTCGTCTTCAAGTACTTCAACTTCTTCAACGACAACGCCGAGGCGCTGGCCCGCGCGCTCCACTGGAACTATCCCATCCGCGCGCTGCGCATCGTGCTGCCCATCGGGCTGTCGTTCCACACCTTCCAGAGCCTCAGCTACGTCGTCGAGGTCTACCGGGGAAAGCAGAAGGCGGAGCGGCACTTCGGCATCTACGCGCTCTACGTCATGTACTTCCCGCAGCTGGTGGCGGGCCCCATCGAGCGGCCGCAGAACCTGCTCCACCAGTTCCACGAGCCGCGCTCCTTCGACGCCGAGCGCCTGCGCGACGGGCTCTCCCTGGCGCTGTGGGGCCTCTTCAAGAAGGTGGTGGTCGCCGACGCGCTCGCCATCTACGTGGACGCCGTCTACAACTCGAGCGCGCACCACAACGGCACCACGCTCTTGGTCGCCACCTACTTCTTCGCCTTCCAGATCTACTGCGACTTCTCCGGCTACTCGGACATCGCCCGCGGCATCTCGCGGATCTACGGCATCGAGCTGATGAAGAACTTCGAGACGCCCTACTTCGCGTCCTCGATCTCGGAGTTCTGGTCGCGCTGGCACATCTCGCTCTCTACCTGGTTCCGCGACTACGCCTACATCCCGCTGGGCGGCAACCGCGTGGGCCGCGCCCGCAACCTCTTCAACCTGCTGGCGGTCTTCATGCTCAGCGGGCTGTGGCACGGCGCCAACTGGACCTTCGTGGTCTGGGGCGCGCTGCACGGCGGTTACCTGGTCGCGGAGCGGCTCCTGGGAGTGGGACGGGCCGGCGCCCCAGCCGGGCTCTTCCGCCGCGCCGCGGCCACGGTGGTCACCTTCCACCTGGTGCTGGTGGCCTGGGTGTTCTTCCGCGCCGACCACGTGGCGGTGGCCGCCGACATCGTCCAGCGCATGGTCCTGACTCGTGGTCCCCTCTTCTGGGACCCCATCCTCGCGCAAGGGCTCCTCGGCATCGTGGCGGTGCTGGGCCTCGATCTCTTCAACCGGCGCGCCGACTACTGGAACAAGCTGCGCCTCTACCCGCTGGGCTTCCGCCTCGGCTACTCGCTCTCGCTCCTCTTCGCCGTCGTGCTCCTGGGCATCGAGCACGGGGCGCAGTTCATCTACTTCCAGTTCTGAGGCGCGATGAGACGGCCGCTCGCATTCATCCTGTTGGTGGTGGCGCTCGACGCGGGCATCGGCCTCGCGCTCGACGGGCTCTACCGCCGCACGCTGACGGGCGAGCGCGGCGGCCTCACCAACCAGGCGCTGTCCAAGGACGCCGACGTCCTCGTCCTCGGATCGTCGCGCGCGCAGTACCACTTCATGCCCTCTGTCCTGCATCGCAGGCTGGGCGTGCGCGCCTTCAACGCCGGACTGAAGGGGCACGACTTCCTCTACGCCGCCCTGCTCTACGATCTCTGGCAACGCGCGCACCGGCCGGCCAAGGCGGTGCTGCTGCAGATGGACATGGAGAGCCTGCTCGAGCGCGAGCAGGAGACGGCCGCGCTGGAGATCCTGGCGCCCTACATCGGCCAGAGCGAGCGGGTGCGCGACGTCCTCTACGCCGCGGGTCCCTTCAAGCGCGTCGAATACTTGTCGAAGTCGTACCGCTACAACGGCAAGCTGCTCTCCATCGCCAAGAACGCCTTCGTCAGCCCCGACCCGACCTTCGACGGCTTCATGCGCGGAGCCGGCATCATGGACCCCGCTGGAGAGCTCGGCTCGGCGCGCCACGGCCTGCTCGACGTCTACGCCCCGAAGGCTTCCGAAGAAGTGGCGGTGACGCTGGCCCGGCAATCCTGGTCCGCGCTGAAGCTGCGGCAGCTGGACGATCTGATCGCCGCCGCCGCGCAGCGGGGAACCCGCCTCTTCCTCGTCCACAGCCCTCTGTACGGCCAGAGCCACGCCGCCCACGACATCTGGACCGGACGGCTGCGGCAGCTGATCGCCGGCAAGCCGGGCGTCGAGCTGATCGATCTCTGCGACGTGACCACGCCCGTCTTCGCCAGGCCCGAGCTCTACCTGAACTTCAACCACCTGAACGGGCCGGGCGCCGAGATCTTCTCCGGCCTGCTGGCGGAAGAGCTGGAAAAGCGGCTCGGTCCGCGGCCGATCTCCGCGGCGGACCGGCGATGAGGCGGCTCTTCCGACCCGTCTTCTGCGCGGTGCTCTACGTCATCGTCGCCTCGGTGGCGCTGGACGCGTTCCTCTCCCGCTGGGGCTTCCGCGGCGAGGGCGAGCCCTTCAATCTCCAGAAGCTGCTCACCTACAGCGCCGATCGCCCGTTCGCCTTCCGCGTGCTCACCCCGGCGGTCATCAACGCCATCGCGCCGCTGGTCCCCGACAGCGTGGTCCGCGCCGTCGTCCGCGTGGACGAAGGGCGCGAGAATCCCAACTGGCCCACGCACTCCGCGCGCCTGCGCTTCAACTGGGGCAAGCAATCCACCGCGGCCCACTTCGTGGCCTACGGCCTCGTCTTCGCCGCGCTGCTGGGCACGCTGTTCGTGCTCCGCCGCCTGACGCGCCGGATCCCCGACGCATCCAACCTCCTCGTCGACGTGGCGCCCGCGCTGGCGGCGGTCTTCCTGCCGCTGTCTTTTGGGCGCGGCGGCTACATCTACGACTTCCCCGAGCTCTTCTTCTGCTCGCTCTGCCTCCTGGCGGTGTTGGAGCGGCGCTGGCCGCTCTACTACGCCTGCTACGCGCTGGCCTGCCTGAACAAGGAATCCGACATCCTCATCGGCATCTACTTCGTGGCGGTCTGCGCGAAGGGCCTGCCGCGGCGCGGACTCGTGGCCCACCTCGCGCTGCACGCGATGATCGCGGTGCCCATCCTCGCCTGGCAGCGGATTGCCTTCGCCGCCAACCCGGGCCACGGCGCCGAGTTCCACCTCTGGGACAACCTCCGGTTCTGGTTCTCGCCGCTTCCCTGGGTCACGTTCTGGGACGTCTACGCGCCGCTCCTGCCCGCGCCCCGCCCCTTCAATCTCGTCACGCTCTTCCTCGCCGGGATGCTGGTGTTCTACCGCTGGCGCGAGCGGCCGGCGGAGCTGCGGGCCGCGCTGCTGCTCGCTCTGGCCGCGCTCGTCCCGCTGCTCATCGCCTTCGGCTTCCACGACGAGGTGCGCAACCTCTCGCTGGCGTTCCCCATCTTCTACCTGCTGGCCTGCCAGGGCATCCTCCTGCTCTA
Organism: Myxococcales bacterium; assembly: GCA_035655715.1. Classification (GTDB taxonomy): domain Bacteria; phylum Myxococcota; class Myxococcia; order Myxococcales; family 40CM-4-68-19; genus 40CM-4-68-19. The sequence continues at coordinate 3,361 of DASRTX010000460.1, forward strand.
CCGCAGGCTGCCAACGCCTGCCCCTCTTCCCGGAGCCACACCATGAACCTGCCCGTCGCCGTCGAGGTCATGCGGCCGCTTCCCGCACTGCTGGCCGCGCTGAGGCCCCGGCAGTGGGCCAAGAACGCCCTGCTGCTGATCGCGCTGGTGTTCGCGCAGCGCGCCTCGGATCCGGCCTCGGTGCGCGCGGCGCTGCTGGGAGTGCTGTCATTCTGCATGCTGGCCAGCGCGGTCTACCTGGGCAACGACATCCTCGACCTGGAGCGCGACCGGCTGCACCCGGAGAAGCGGCTGCGGCCCATCGCCTCCGGGCGGCTCTCCATCGGGCTGGCCGCGGTCACCGCCGTCGCGCTCTGCGCCTCGGCGCTCTTGCTGGCGCTCTTCCTGCCCCGCACCTTCCTCGCCTGCGCGCTGGGATACCTGGCATTGCAGATCGCCTACTCGACGCGGCTCAAGCACGTGGTCCTGCTCGACGTGTTCGCCATCGCCGCGGGATTCGTCCTGCGCATCGTGGCCGGCGCCGAGGCCATCGAGGTGCCGGTCTCCAACTGGCTCTACATCTGCGCCATGCTGCTGGCGCTCTTCCTCGCGCTGGCCAAGCGCCGCGCCGAGCTGACGCTCCTTGGGCGCGAGGCGGCGCAGCATCGCGCCATCCTCGCGGAGTACAGCATCCAGCTCACCGATCAGCTGCTCACCATCGCCGCTTCCAGCGCGGTGCTCTCCTACGCGCTCTACACGGTGTCCGCGGAGACGGTGGCCAAGTTCGGCAGCGACCGCCTCAAGCTCACCCTGCCCTTCGTGCTCTTCGGGCTCTTCCGCTACCTCTACCTCGTGCACCGCCAGGGCGAAGGCGGCAAGCCCGAGCGCGTCCTCTTCCACGACTTCCCCATGCAGATCAACCTGCTCGCCTACGCGCTGGTCGCAGGCTGGGCCGTCTATTCGCGGCTGTAGGCCAAAGGCCCCTTGGTATGATGACGGCCATGACCGCAGATGCGAGCAAAGGTCCTCCGCGGGCGCACCTGCGCCACGTGGAAGGCATGCGCGCGGTCGCGGCCATCGCCGTGCTCTTCAACCACGGCTTCGCGCAGGTCTGGGACGGCGGCAAGGATCCCGCGGGCCCGCTCTCGGTCTTCAAGTACTTCATGGTGCTGGGGCACCTGGCGGTCAGCGTCTTCATCGTCATCTCGGGCTTCTGCCTGATGATGCCGGTGGTGCGCGCAGGCGAGCTGCGCGGCGGGGTGCGCAACTTCTTCCAGCGCCGCGCGCGGCGCATCCTGCCTCCCTACTACAGCGCGCTCGCGCTCTCCCTGCTGCTCATCTGGCTGGTGATCGGCGAGCCCACCGGCACGCTGTGGGACGTG
>DASRTX010000461.1:0-3886 GCA_035655715.1 Myxococcales bacterium
TCAGCTCCTCCGGCAGCGGCGTGTTCTGCTTGTAGTACTTCACCATCTCCTCGATGAACCCGATGGCGCTGGCCGCGCGGGAAGCCAGCGGGCCCGCCGAGATGGTGTTGACGCGGATGCCGTGCTTGCGGCCCGCTTCGAAGGCCAGCGTGCGCGTGTCGCTCTCCAGCGCGGCCTTGGCGGACGACATGCCGCCGCCGTAACCCGGAACCACCCGCTCGCTGGCGAGATAGGTGAGCGAGACCGCGGTGCCGCCGGGGCGCATCAGGGCGCCGAGGCGCTGCAGCAAGCTCACCATCGAGTAGGCGCTCACGCTGATGGCGGTGAGATAGCCGTTGCGCGAGGTCTCCAGCAAAGGCTTCTTCACCTCGGGTCCGTTGGCCAGCGAGTGCACCACGATGTCCAGCGACTGCTCGCCGAAGTCCCGCTTCATCGCCTCGGCCAGCCCCTGCACCGAGAAGTCGCCGCGCTCCACGTAGCGCTTGCTGGTGCGCACGTCCTCGGGCGCCTCGGCGAGCGTGTCGTAGGCGGCGTCCAGCGGATAGATCTTCTCGAACTCGAGCATCCGGCCACCCGAGAGCTTGCGCGACTCGTCGATCTTCCCGCGCCGGATCAGCGTCTCGAAGATGTTGAGCGCGGGCGGCCAGGTGCCAACGCACACGGAAGCGCCGGCTTCGGCCAGCGCCTTGGCGATGGCGAATCCGAACCCCGCGTCGTCGGCCACGCCGGCTACCAGGGCGCGCTTTCCCGTCAGGTCGATTGCGAGCATCCGCGCGGTATCGCGCAACTACCGGTAGTCCGCAAGCGTGAGCTGGAAGCGCTTGACCCATCGGTGCACTTGCATGCGGGCCTTCCCCAGCGCGCGCGCCACCGCCGCCACGTTGCCGCGATGGTCGCGCAGGAGCGCCACCAGCTCCTCGCGGCGCGCGGCGTCCTCGGGCGCAAGCGGCCGCGGCTGAAGACCCGCAAACGCCTGGACCGGCGGCGGCGGGCGCACGACCGCGAGCGGCATGTGCAAAGGCTCGATGGCGTGGCCGCCGGCCAGCGCCAGGGCCGCCGCGAGGCACTGCTCCAGCTCGCGCACGTTCAAGGGCCAGCGGTAGCGCATCAAGGCGCGCCCCGCCCCGGCGGTGAGCGTCGCGCGCGCGCCTCCATGCCGGCGCAGGAGCGCCGCGACCAACAGGCCCAGGTCCTCGCGGCGCCCTCGCAGCGGAGGCAGGCAGAGCGTGAAGCCCGACAGCCGGGCGAGGAGATCGGCGCGGAAGGTTCCCGCAGCGACCGCCTCTTCCAGATCGACATGCGAGGCCGCGATCACGCGCACGTCCACCCGCGCCGCGTCGGTTGCCCCCACCGCCCGGATCTCGCCCTCCTGGAGGAAGCGCAGCAGCGCGCCCTGCGCCTCGGGCGAGAGCTCCGCCACCTCGTCGAGCAGGAGCGTGCCGCAATCGGCGGCGCGGACGAGCCCCGGCCGGTTCTCCAGCGCGCCCGAGAAGGCGCCCTTGCGGTGGCCGAACAGCTCGCTCGCCAGCAGCGTCGGGGCGATGGCGGCGCAGTTGACCGCGACGAAGCGGCCGGCGCGGCCGGAGAGCTGGTGGACGGCGCGCGCGACCACTTCCTTGCCCGTACCGGTCTCGCCGGCGAGCACCACCGGCACCGCCGATCGCGCGATGGCCGGGAGCCGCCCGAAGTCCTCCGCCAGGGCTCGGGACATGGTGGCCAGGTCCGGATGGATGTGTGCGAGGTGTACACCCGGTACACATTGCGGCGGCCGGAACGTCCCCGACGGCAGCGCGGCCCGGAAGAGGAAGAAGGTACCGCCCATCTCGAGCGCGTCGCCGTCGGCCAGCTCGCGCTTTTCCGCCCGCTGGCCGCCGATGCGGGTGCCGTTGGTGGTGCCGAGATCCTCGAGCTGCCACTGGTCGCCCAGCCTGCGCAGCCGCGCGTGCGACTCGGACATCCAACGGTCGGGAACGCCGATCCGCAGCGTCGAACCATCGCGGCCGACGTCTTCCCCGCGGCCGAGCAGGACCTCGGAGACGCCGGCCAGCGGATGCGCGCGAGGGGGGCGCTGGGGCGCGGCGCAGTCGAGGACCTCGAAGAGCCAGGGGATGCAGGGGCCGAGGCTGCGCGTACCGCGCGGGATGACCGGCGTGAGGCTCACGCGGCAGGCTCCAGAGCGAGTGCATCGTCGAGAGTCGCGGCCAGTTCCAAGAGGCGCTGCACCTGGGCGTCGTCGCCGGAGGCCGCAGCATTGGCAGAATGGTGGGCGGCCAGCACGGCGGCCTCCGCCTCCCGCACCAGGCCCGCGAGGTGAGGGCGCCGCTTCCGCAGCATCGAGGCCCGCCGGGCCACCCCTTGCGCCAGGCGGGACATCGCCGACTCCTGCTCCGGCAAACCCGAGAGCGGCGCCGCGCTGGCCGGCGGGTGCAGGCCCCAGGAGAGGACGTATCCCGCAAGCAGGCCCAGCGCCGTCCACCGGGCGCTCTCGCCGAACAGCGCGGCGAGCGCGATCGTCAACGCGCCGCCGAGCAGCGCCAGGAGCCACGGACCGTGCCGCGCCAGCCACTCCTCCGAGCGCGGACGCAGCGCAAACGGCCGGACGGTGGCCGGCAATCCGTGGCTGGCGCAGAGCGCGGCCGCGGCTTCCGCGGTGCGGCGGCTGGCGCCGCTGACCAGCACGGCCCGGCCGGCGCCGAGCAGGCGCAGCTTCCAGAGCGACGGCGCGCGCGTCCCCAGCCGTTCCAGCACCTCGTCGACCGCCCGGAGCGGCGCGCGCGGCCGCACTACGTCGTGCACCACCACGTCGTACTCGCCCGAGGAGAGCGGCGGTCGCGCCGAGAGCGCGGGCGGCACCGTGCCTCCGCCGAGAGCGCGCAGGAACTGGCCGGCGTCGAGGAAGCGCAACTCCGGGTCGGGCTCCAGCGCGCGCCGCAGCGCCTCGCCGTCGCGGCCCTCGATGGGCCGGGCCGCCGAGCTGGACCATGGCGTGCAGGTGAGCATCTCGAACCAGGTGGCGCCGAGCGCGTAGAGGTCGGCGCGGGCGTCGCCGCGCTCGCCGGCAAGGATCTCCGGCGCGATGTAACCCGGCGTACCGGCGACCGCCGAGGCAGAGGTGATCCGCGTCTGCCCGGCCGCGCGGGCCAGCCCGAAGTCGAGCAGCTTCACCGCGCCGCCGTCGGTGAGGAAGACGTTGTGCGGCTTGAGGTCGCGGTGGATCACGCCCTCGCGGTGCGCCGCGCGCAGGCCCGCGCAGATCTCCAACGTGACCCGGCGCGCTTCTGCCGGGGCCATCGGGCCGCCGCGGACCAGCCGCTCGTGCAGGGTGCGCCCGCGCAGCAGCTCCATGCTGATGAAGGGCCGGCCCTGATGCTCGTGCAGATCGAAGACGCGGACGATGCCGGGGTGATCGAGCGATCGGGCGATGGCCAGCTCGCGGCGGAAGCGCTCGCACACCAGGGTGTCCTGGGCGAGGTGCGCGTGCAGCACCTTCACCGCCACCTCCGCCGATGTGGCTCGGTCGCGAGCGGCAAAAACCTCGGCTAGCCCGCCCGCGCCGATGCGGCGCAGCATTTCGAATCGCCCCGCCAGCAGCACGCCCCATGGACCCGGGAAGCGCCGCCGCGGCCACCTGTCGCCCACGCGCGGCCGCAACAGCGCAACCCGTGACGCAACCCGGCCTCGCCGCGCGGCAGGCGAATGGATCCGCGCGGTTGCGCAGGCACGTCTCCTGCTCCTGACGCCCCGCCGGAAAGGTGGTGCGCATGTTGATCGAGGAGCTCGACCCCGGGGACGCGCCGGAGTGGGACGACTACGTCTCCAGGAAGGAAGGCGCGAACTGCTACCACCTGCACGGCTGGCGGACGGTGGGGCAGCGCGGCTACGGGCT
>DASRTX010000462.1:0-8047 GCA_035655715.1 Myxococcales bacterium
CGCATCCCGCCGGGCCCCGGCACCGGCGAAGGCGCGTTGCGCCTGCTCCATTGCGCTCTGTGCGCCCTCTCCTGGCAGGTGCCGCGCATCCGCTGCCCGGCCTGCGGCGAGGAGGATCCGAACAAGCTGCCCGGCTTCTCCGCTCCACAGCATCCCACGGTGCGCATCGAAGCCTGCGAGAGCTGCAAGGGCTACGTGAAGTCGATCGACATGACCCAGGACATGCGGCCGGTGCCCGAGATCGACGAGCTGCTGTCCGTCTCGATGGATCTGTGGGCGGCGGAGCAGGGGTACGAGCGGCTGGAGCCGGGGATCGCGGGGCTGTAGGCTTGTCAAAGCGAAGTCGATGGGCGCGGTTGCCAGCTGCTTCGAGGAGGTCCCCATGTCCCCATCCCGCCCCTCACGTCGCACGTTGATCAAGCTGGCCGGCGCCGGGCTCGCGGCGGACGCGCTGGCCGGGGTCGCTCCGACCGCCGCGATGGCGAACGCCGCGCCCGCCAAGGTCTGGAGCGCCGAATACAAGGCGAAGAAGGGCGACGTCTCCCTCTACATGTACCGCAAGCGCCTCGGTGCGCCGAAGAAGGGCGAGCCGGCCCGGCCCGTGCTCTTCCTCGTCCACGGCTCGTCGATTTCGTCGCGTCCCACCTTCGACTTGAGCGTGCCGGGCAAGGGCGAGTACTCGCTGATGAACGTCTTCGCGGGGGCCGGCTTCGACGTCTGGACCATGGACCACGAGAGCTACGGTCGGTCCACGCAGACCGAGGGGAACTCGGACATCGCCTCTGGCGTCGAGGACCTCAAGGCCGGCACCGAGTTGGTGGTGCGCGAGACCGGGCAGCAGAAGATGCACCTTCTCGGGGAATCGTCCGGCGCCCTGCGCGTCGGCGCCTTCGCGGTGGCGCGGCCGGAGCGCGTCGACCGCCTGGTGCTGATGGCCTTCACCTACACCGGCAAGGGCTCGCCCACCTTGCAGAAGCGCGCGGAGCAGGTCGAGTACTTCCGGACGCACAACCGCCGCAAGCGCGACCGGGAGATGATTCGCAGCATCTTCACGCGCGACAAGCCGGGCACCTCCGACCCGGCGGTGGCCGAGGCGCTGGCCGATGCCGAGCTGGTCTTCGGCGAGAGCATCCCCACCGGCACGTACCTGGACATGACCGCCAACCTGCCGGTCGTCGATCCGACCAAATTGCGGGCGCCGTGCCTGGTGGTCCGCGGCGAGTACGACGGCATCGCTTCGGAGGACGACCTGCTCGACTTCTATCGGAAGCTGGCCAATCCGGATCGCCAGTTCAGCATCCTGCCCGGCCTGGCGCACAACCTGTCCCTCGGGTTGAACCGCCAGCTCTTCTGGCACTGCGCCCGCGCCTTCCTCGAGATGCCCCGCCCCGTACCCATCACCGTCTGAGCCAGGAGCCGTCCATGCCCGCCTACGTCGTCGTCGACATCGAGGTGAAGAACCCCGCCGAGTACGACCGCTACAAGACGCTCGCCCCTCCCTCCATCGCCCAGTACGGTGGCCGGTACCTGGCGCGCGGCGGCGCAACCGAGGTGCTGGAAGGCTCGTGGAAGCCCAAGCGCTTCGTCATCCTCGAGTTCCCCTCGATGGAGCGGGCACGCGCGTGGTGGTCGTCCTCCGATTACGCGGCGGCCAAGGCGCTGCGACAGGCGTGCGCGAGCACGTCGATGGTCGCCGTAGAAGGCGCGCCCTAGCGCCTCGGCTCGCTCAGCCCGGGACGACGGCGATCGAATCGACCTTGTCGGGATAGAACGCGAGCAGTTCCTTGAGGTCGAGCATCTCGTCGTACGGTTGCTCGTAGCTCCAGACCGCGTTGTCCGGCCCGTTCTTCAACGAGTAGTACGACGCGTTGCCCTTGAAGGGACAATACGTGTGGTGGCCGGTGCGCTCGAGCCGGTCCATCTTCACGTCCTTGCGCGGGACGTAGTAGACGACCGGAGCGACCGTGCTCCCGCCCATCCCTTCCTCGAGCTGGACGGCTTCCCGGGTATCGGCGATGACCTCGCCCTTGAACTTGATCTGCACCCGCTTGCCCGCCGGCTTCGCCGTGATGCGGTGCCCCGGATACTCCTTGTAGCCCGGAGCAGGATTGCCAGTGGTCGACTGTGGCATCTGAGCCTCCGAATCCCCGCGGCCGAGTCTACGCACGGCCGATGGCGGCCGCACGAAGATCGGGGCGGTCCAGCGTGAATCGGGGTACGCTTGCGCGGATGGAACCGCCCCGCCTGACCATTTCCAGGACGAGCTTTCGCGACCTCGCGATTACATTTGGGCCGCTGCTCCTCCTCGTGCTCGTGGCCGCCTGGATCGCCTTCCACTACGTCCGCCCGGCTCCGCCCCGCACGATCGTCATGACCAGTGGCGCGGAGGGGAGCTCGTTGCAGGTCCAGGCCGAGCGCTATCGCGCGGCACTGGCGAAGCAGGGCGTGACGCTGAAAGTGCTCCCGTCGCAGGGATCGCTCGAGAACCTGAAGCGCCTCGCCGATCCGAAGTCCGGCGTCGATATCGGCTTTGTGCAAGGCGGGCTCTCGACGCTGGTCGATACCAGCCGGCTGGTCTCGTTGGGGAGCGTCTCCTATCTGCCGGTCTTCGTGTTCTACAAGGCAGCGCAACCGATCAAGATCCTCTCCGAGCTCGACGGCAAGCGGATCGCCATCGGCCGCGAAGGCAGCGGCGCGCGGGTGCTCGCGGAGACGCTGCTCAAGGCGAACGGCATCGAAAAGGGCGGCAAGTCGCAACTCCTCGATCTCGAGGGCAAGGCCGCGGAGGACGCCCTCCTGAACGGACAGGCCGACGCGATCTTCCTCATGGGCGACTCGGCGACGCGCGAGACGCTGCGCGAAATGCTCCACTCCACCAACGTGCGTCTCTTCGACGCCGAGCAGGGCGATGGCTACGTGCGCCGCTTCCGCTACCTTACCAAGATCGATCTGCCGCCCGGCGCGATCGACCTGGGGAAGAACATCCCGGGGGAGGTTCTCACCCTGGTCGCGCCGACCGTCGAGCTGCTCGCGCGGCCGGATCTGCATCCGGCGCTTTCCGACATCCTGATCGAGGCGGCGCGCGAAGTGCACGGGCGTGCGACGCTCATGCAAAAAGCCGGCGAATTCCCGGCTCCGCTGGAGCACGAGTACAAGATCAGCGACGACGCCCTCCGTTACTACAAATCGGGCAAGAGCTTCGCCTACAAGCACTTGCCCTTCTGGCTGGCGAGCCTCGTCGATCGCGCGGTGGTCCTGCTGCTCCCCATCGCCGTGCTGCTCATCCCCGGCCTCCGGGTCGCGCCGATGCTCTACCGCTGGCGCCTGAGCGGCCGCATCTACCGCCGCTACGGCGAGTTGATGGCGCTCGAGCGCGTCGCCTTTGCCCAGACGACGGCCGACCAGCGCGCCGATCTGCTGCGGCGCCTCGACGACATCGAGAAGCGGGTCATCACGCTGAAGCTGCCTGGGTCCTTCGCCGACCAGCTCTACGTCCTGCGGCAGCACATCCAGTTCGTGCGCAGCCAGATCCTGGGAACTCCCAGCGCGGCTCCGGTAGTGGCAGCGGTCTCGCGAAGACCTTGAGGTTCGCTCAGCGGAAGAATCCCGGCCACCAGCGCCAGGTGCAGGCGCAGGTTCACCGCCGCTCCCACCACCGCTGCCAGCGTCCACGCCGCCGCCTCCACCCCTGCCGCCGTCCCCGCCGCCGCCAGTGCTGCCGGCGTCCACGCCGCCTCCTACGGTCCCCGGAAAGTAGTTACCCCCGCTCCGACGCGAGACAGCCGCTCGGCCGTCCGAGCCGGACGGCTCAGACGAATCTACGCATTGGGGGATGACGCGCCTTCGCGAGCCTCAGCCGTACTGCGGCAGCTCCGGCTCCGGTTCCACCGTCGACAGCGCCGCGGTCCACATCTCCGCCAGCTTCTCCTGCGAGCTGCCGAGCAGCGCGCCTTCGCCGCGGTACCAGGTCTTCCCGCTGACCTCGGCCTGCACGATGGCGCCGCGCGGCGAGCTCAACGAAACGCGCCAGGCCGCCAGCGTCGCTCCGCTCTCCCGCATCCGGATCTGCACGCGCTCGCGCGATTCCACCTCGACGGCTGCCATGCCGCGGAGTATGGCACGGCCCAGGAGGTCTTCGCCATGGGCGACGTCGCCTACCGATCGAAGGTCCGCATCGAGCGGGTGAAGGGTCCGCTGCGCCACGCCTTCCTGCCCGAGGAGCCGCAGCCGGTGAAGTTCAGCACCCACGGCGCCGTCGCCGCCCATTACGGCGCCAAGCCCGGCACCTTCGAGCCCCACGCCACCACGCTCGACTACCTGGTGGCGGCCGCCGCGGGTTGACTGACCGGGACCTACGGAGGCGCGCTGGAGGCGCGTCAAATCCCCGCATCCGCCGGGAAGCTCGTCGCGGAAGCCGAAGGCGAGGTGGAGTTGGAGGGCAGCACGCTGGTGATCAAGCGCATCCACGTGCGCTTCTCGCTGGAGTGCCCGCCCGACCAGCGCGAGACCGCCCAGCGCGCGCACGGCATCTTCGCGCAGGCGTGTCCCATCTACCGCTCCATCCACCCGCAGATCGCGGTCACGACGGAAGTTTCGTTCCGCTGATCGAGGCGTCGAGGATCTCGATGGGGTGCGCCGCGGGCAGCCGCTTGCCGCGCTCGCGCAGGATCTTCTGGATCTGCAGCGTGCAGCCCGGGTTGGCGCTGGCCAACAGATTCGCGCCCGTGGCCAGCACGTTGTCGACCTTGCGCTCGCCGATCTGTTGCGCGCTCTCGGGTTGCACCAGGTTGTAGATGCCGGCGCTGCCGCAGCATTGCTCGCCGTCGGGGACTTCCAACAAGGTCACGCCGGGAATCCCGCGCAAGAGCGCCCGCGGCTGCGCGTGGATCTTCTGCGCGTGGGCCAGGTGACAGGCGTCGTGCATGGCGATGCGCAGCGACAGCGGCTTGCGCTCGGCGCGCGGCGGCAGCGCCGCCAGGAACTCGTTGATGTCGCGGACCTTGGAAGAGAACTCACGCGCGCGCGCATCGCCGGGGAAGAGCCGCGCGTAGTCCTTCAAGTGTGACCCGCAGCCGGCCGCGTTGATCAGCACGTAGTCCACGGGCTCGCGCGAGAAACGGTCGATCAGGTCGCGCGCGAACCCGAGCGACTCGTGCTCGCGCCCCGCGTGCATCGAGAGCGCGCCGCAGCAGCCTTGCCTGCGCGGCACCAGCACCTCGCAGCCCTCGGCCGCCAGCACCCGCACCGTGGCCTCGTTCACGCCCGGGTTGAAGACGCGCTGCACGCAGCCCGCGATCAGCGCGACGGTGTGCCGCTTCTCGCCGCGGGCTGCCGTCCGCTCGGGCAGCGTGGCCACGATGTTGTGCAGCGTGACGGGCGGCTGCAGCGCCTCCAGTTGGCGGAGCCGCGGCGGGAGCAACCTCAAGACGCCGCTGCGCCGCACCAGCCAGCGAAGGCCGGTCCAGACATAGAGCAACAGGAACGCCGCCATGGCCCGCAACCGGCGCGGGTACGGGAAGAGCTGGAAGATCATCGCCCGGTTCAGCCGATCGGCGGGCTCCCGGCGGTAGTCGCGCTCCACCAGCGCGCGCGTCTCCTCGATGAGGATGTCGTAGCGCACGCCCGACGGACACGCCGTCACGCAGGCCATGCACCCCAGGCAGCGGTCGAAGTGCGCCGCCACCGTGGGCGTCATCTGCGTCTGCCCGGTGCGCAGCCCCCGCATCAGATCGATGCGGCCGCGCGGCGAGTCCATCTCCTCGCCCCAGTTCTGGTAGGTGGGGCAATGCGGCAGGCAGAAGCCGCAGTGCACGCAGTCGTCGATCAGCTCGCGCTCGGGTGCCGTCACTGCGATGCCTCCGCCACCTCAGATTCCTCCGACGAATCGCTCGGGGGCCAGCCGGCCCGCGGGGTCAAATCTGCGCTTCACCGACCGCATCAACTCGATCGAGCCTGGAGCCGGTCCCCAATCGCCCGGCGCCGTCAGCCAGCCGCCCAGCGCCGACAGCTCGCGGCGCGCCGCTTCCAGGGCGGCAGGCCGCGCTGCCGGCGGCTGCGCGAAGCCCAGCCCGAGCAGCGGCAGCCAGCACAGCCGCGCCTCCAGCGGCTGCAGCGCCTTTTCGACTTGCGGCAGCTGCGTCGGAAGGGCGCCGAAGCGCATCGCCCCGCCTTCGAAGGCAGGAAACCCTGCTTCCTCCAGCGCACGCAGCTTCTCGCGCTGCGCCAGCACGCCGGCTTCGAACCCTTCGAAACGCAGGTACACGTCCCAGCCTTCGCGCTCGCGAACGGCCATCATCGCCGCCGGCTCCAGCTGCTCCACCCGCACCCTGCGCGCCAGCTCCACCGGATCCGCGCGCCGCGCGCACAGCGTCAGCGTCTTCTCGGGCAGCGGATGCACGCGGAAGGTGACGGTGGCGATGAACGCCAGCGTCCCGAACGACCCGCACATCAGCTTGGGCAGGTCGAACCCGGCCACCGTCTTCACCACCTTGCCGCCGCCCTTGGCCCGCGCGCCGTCGGCTCGCACCACCGACACGCCGATGATCAGGTCGCGCACCGATCCGTACCGCGTGCGCAGCGGGCCGAAGGAGTTGGCCGCCACGATGCCTCCGACGGTGGCCTTCTCGGGCGAGGGCGGATCGATGGCCAGCCGCTGCCCGTTGCGCCCGAGCTCGCGCTGCAGCGAGGCCAGCGTCATCCCCGATTCCGCGATCACCACCTGGTCGGCGGGCTGGTACTCGACCACGCGGTTGAGCTTCTCGCTGGAGATCTCCAGCTCGACCGGCGGTCCAGGCGGCATGGCCGTGCCGCCGCCCACGAAGAGCACGCTGCCGGCGCCGCCCGCGAGCAGCGCCGCAGCTTCGTCCAGCGCGGCCGGCGCTACGCGCGCCATGCCTGCCCCGACAGCTCGGTGGGGTGCGGCGCGTACGGCCCAGGCCTGTCTCCGCACAGCCGCGGCGAGGGAAAGACCTTGCCGGGGTTGAATCCGGCGTCCGGATCGAAGGCGCAGCGCAAGAGCTGCATGGTGTCCAGGTCTTGCGGCGTGAACATCTCCGCCATGTAAGGCGCCTTGTCGGCGCCCACGCCGTGCTCGCCGGTGATCGATCCGCCGTAGCGCAGGCAGATGCGCAGGATGTCGCCCGACATCTCCTCCGCCTTCTTCTCCTCGTCGGGGACGCGCGCGTCGAAGAGCACCAGCGGGTGCAGGTTGCCGTCGCCGGCGTGGAAGACGTTGGCCACGCGCAGCCCGTACTTCTGTCCCAGCTGCGCGATCTCCGTCAGCACCCGGGCGATCTTGCTGCGCGGGATGACTCCATCCTGCACCAGGTAGTTGCGGGCGATTCGGCCCACCGCGGCGAAGGCGCTCTTCCGCCCTTTCCACATCAGCTCTCGTTCGGCGGCGTCGCGCGGGACGCGGATCTCCAGCGCGCCCGCCTTGCGCGCCAGCTCGATGGCGTTGCCCGAGGTCTGGTCGCACTCGGCGGCGATGCCGTCCACGTCCATCAGCAAGGCCGCGCCCACCTCGGGCCAGTCCACGCCCGTCGCGGCCTTGGCGGCGACGATGGCCAGCGTGTCCATCATCTCGATGGCCGCGGGCACGATGCCCGAGGCGATGATGTCGCTGACCGCGTTGCCGGCCTCGGTGGTGGAAGGGAAGGTGGCGAAGAAGGTCCGGGTCGCCTCGGGCTTGCGCAGGATGCGCAGCACCACCTCGGTGACCACGCCGAGCAGGCCCTCGCTGCCCACCACCACGCCGGTGAGATCGTAGCCGGGCTGGTCCAGCACCGGCCCGCCCAGGTCCACGATGCTGCCGTCGTGCAACACCATCCGCACGCCCAGCACGTGGTTCACAGTGAAGCCGTACTTGAGGCAGTGCGCGCCGCCGCTGTTCTCGGCCACGTTGCCGCCGATGCTGCAGACGCTCTGCGACGACGGATCGGGCGCGTAGTACCAGCCCTGCGGCCCGATGTGCTTCGACACATCGAGGTTGATGACGCCCGGCTGCACGCGCATCGACGCATTGTCGAAGTCGACCTCGAGGATCTTC
>DASRTX010000463.1:0-4761 GCA_035655715.1 Myxococcales bacterium
AGGGCAGCGATCGCGCGGAGCGCGTGCAGGTGGCGCGGATCAGCTCCGGGTTCCTCACCACGCTCGGCATCCGCCCGCAGTTCGGGCGCGCCTTCGCGCCGGACGAGGACCTCAAGGGAAACGACGGAGTGGCGCTGGTCAGCGCGCCTGCGTTCCGCCGCCGCTTCGGTGGCGATCCCACCGTCGTCGGGCGCTCGGTCACCATCGACGGCCAGGCGAGGCAGATCGTCGGCGTCCTGCCCGAAGGGTTCAGCTACGCGGGCCTCTACGACTTCTACCTTCCGTACGGATTCACCGAGCGCCAGCGGCTCGCGGAGCGCGGCGCGCACTTCCTCCAGGTGGTTGTGAGGCTGAAGCCGGGCGTGCACGTGCAGGCGGCGAACAAGGACATCGAGCAGTTCTCGCAGCGCGTGGCCGAGGGCTACCCGAACAATTACCCGCCCGACATGCATTCGCTGCTGCACGTCGAGCCGCTGCGCGACCGGTTCGTGTCTTCCACGCGCCAGCCGATCCTCGTCCTCTTCGGCGCCGTGCTGCTGGTGCTGCTGATCGCCTGCGGCAACGTGGCGAATCTGTTGTTGGCGCGGGCGGCGGCGCGGGAGAAGGAGTTCGCGCTGCGCTCGGCGCTCGGAGCCGAGCGGTCGCGGATCGTGCGGCAGCTGTTGACCGAGGGGCTGTTGCTCGCGGCGTGCGGCGCCGTCCTCGGCCTCGTCATCGCGGCGTGGGGGCTCGACTCGCTCCTCGCGGCGGCGCCACGCCAGCTCCGCCAGATTGGCGAGGTGCACGTCGATCGGTGGGTGCTCGCCTTCTCGGCGGGGTTGACCATCGCCACCACGCTGGTCTTCGCCCTGGTTCCCGCGCTGCGCGCGAGCCGCGTCGACCTGGCCGCCTCGCTCAAGGACGGCGGCAGGGGAACGGCGGGCGTGCCCGCGGCGCGCCTGCGCACGGCGCTGGTGATCGCCCAGGTCGCCGTGTGCCTCTTCCTGCTCGTCGGCGCCGGCCTGCTGATCCGCAGCTTCGCGCAGATCCTCCAGGTGTCGCCCGGATTCGAGCCGGAGGGGGCCATCGCCGCGGATCTCGCGCCCGCCGGTCCCGCGTTCGTCGACCCCGCGCCGCGCGAGCGCTATTACGAGGACGCGCTGCGCGTCGCCTCGTCGCTCCCCGGCGTCAGCGCGGCGGGAGCCATCGTCATCCTGCCGACGCGCGGCCGTTACCAGCAGACCTACGAAGCGATCGAAGGGTACCAGCCGGCGCCGGGCGAGCCGATGCCGACCGACGAGTTCCGCTCGGTGACGCCGGGCTATTTCGCCGCGATGAAGCAGCACGTCGTGGCCGGGCGCGACTTCACCGCCTCCGACGACCTCAAGGCGCCGCCGGTGATTCTGGTGAACGAGGCATGGGTGCGCCGCTACTTCCCCGGCCAGGACGTCACAGGGCACCGCATCCAGGTGGACACCGATTCATATGCGCGCACGGTCTGGCGGACCATCGTGGGCGTGGTCAGCGACGCGCGCGAATACGGGCTCGACGACGCCGTCCCGCCGGTCTTCTACTGGACTTCGGCGCAGGAGCCGCAGCCCATCATGACCATGGTGGTGCGCGGCCGGATCACGCCGGCTGCGCTGCGCGAGGCGCTCTCGCGTGTGAATCCCTCTGTGCCGGTGGATCGCGTGCTTCCGCTCGAGGACATCCTCACCACCTCGCTGGCGGCGCGCCGCTTCCCGCTGCAGCTGCTCGGCGTCTTCGCGGCCCTCGCGCTGCTGCTTTCGGCGGTGGGAATCTATGGCGTGACCTCGTACGCGGTCGCCCAGCGCACGCGCGAGATCGGCGTCCGCATGGCGGTGGGAGCGTCGGCGTCGCGAGTGGTCGGGATGGTGCTCGCGGGCGCGCTCCGGACGGTGGGCATCGGCCTCGTCCTCGGAACCCTCGCCGCTCTCGCCGGGGCGCGCGTCATCGCCTCCCAGCTGTACGGCGTGAGCGCCCGCGATCCACTCACCTTCGCCGCCATCGCGATGCTCCTGGCCCTGGTGGCGCTCCTGGCCAGCGGCATCCCCGCCCTGCGCGCGGCGCGCATCGACCCGATGGCCGCGCTGCGATCGGAGTGACCCATGGAAGGATTGATCCGCGACCTCCGGTTCGCCCTTCGCGGTCTCTTGCGGACGCCCGGGTTC
Source organism: Myxococcales bacterium (assembly GCA_035655715.1). Lineage (GTDB taxonomy): Bacteria > Myxococcota > Myxococcia > Myxococcales > 40CM-4-68-19 > 40CM-4-68-19. The sequence goes on from DASRTX010000463.1 coordinate 2,172, forward strand.
ACCCTCGCCGCGGTGATGGCGCTGGCGCTGGGCATCGGCGCCACCACCGCCATCTTCAGCGTGGTGCACGCGGTGCTGATGCGCTCCTTGGGCTGGGGCGAAGAGACGCGGCTCGTCTCCATCGGCACCGAGTTCAAGGGACTTGGTCTCCACGCCAGCGCGCTCTCGGTGCCCGAGGTGATGGACCTGGCCGGCGCGCCCTTCCTCGAGAGCTTCGGCGCCTATACCGGCGAGACCGCGGCCTTGCAGGGCGACCGGGCCGAGCGCGTGCCGGTGGGCTACGCCACCTCCGGCTTCTTCCGCGCGCTGGGCGTGTCCGCCCTCTATGGCCGCACCTTCGCGCCGGAGGAGGACTTCAAGGGCAAGGACGGGGTGGCGCTGATCAGCGCGGCCGCCTGGCGGCGGCGCTACGGAGCCGACCCCACCGTCGTGGGCCGGTCGGTCACGCTGCAGGGGCAGCCGTACGCGATCATCGGCATCCTGCCGGACGGCTTCAGCTACGACGGGCCCCACGATTTCTTCCTGCCGTTCGGATTCACCCCAGCACAGCTCACCCAGCAGCGCGGCGCGCACTACCTCGAGGCAGTGGGCCGGCTGCGTCCCGGCGTCTCCTTGCAGGCCGCCGAGAAGGGCATCGCCGACCTGGGCGCCCGCGTCGACGCGGCGCATCGCGAGAGCTACGCCTCGGACCGCGGATTCGGGTTCAGCCTGATGCCGCTGCGCGACCGGTTCGTGGGCTCGACGAGGCAGCCGCTCTTGATCCTCTTCGGCGCGGTGGTGATGGTGCTGCTCATCGCCTGCGCCAACGTGGCCAATCTCCTCCTGGCGAGGTCGGCGGCGCGCGAGCACGAGTTCGCGGTGCGCGCGGCCATCGGCGCGGGCCGCGCGCGCATCATCCGCCAACTCCTCACCGAGGGGCTGTTGCTCTCGGCCTTCGGAATGACCATCGGGTGGCTCCTGTCCCTGTGGGGGCTCGACGCGCTCCTCGCCGCGGCCCCGCGGCGCATCCGGGAACTGGCCGACGTGCGGGTCGATCGGGCGGTGCTGGGCTTCTCCATCCTCCTCACAGTTGCCACGACCCTCCTGTTCGCGCTGCTGCCTGCCCTGCGCGCGAGCCGCGTGGACGTGGCATCCGCGCTCAAGGACGGCGCGCGCGGGACCAGCGGAGCGCCGGCGGCGCGGCTGCGTTCGGTACTGGTGGCCGCGCAAGTGGCGGTCTCGCTCTGCCTGCTGGCGGCCGCGGGGCTGATGCTGCGCAGCTTCGCCGAGGTGCTTCGCGTGTCGCCGGGATTCGAGTCCGAAGGCGTGATTGCTGCGGTACTCGCGCCCGGCGGGCCCGCGTACGACGACAGCGAAGCGGGGCGCACCCAGTACTTCGACCGCGCGCTCGCGGCCGCCGCGCAGATGCCCGGCGCACAGGCAGTTGGCGCCATCGATCGCCTACCCACCCGCGGCAACTACAGCCTCAGCTACTTCATCGAGGGCTATGAGCAGCGCCCTGGCGAGACCCAGCCCAGCGACGCCATCCGGCGCGCCTGGCCCGGCTACTTCGCCGCCGTGCGGGAGAGGGTGGTGGCCGGACGGGAATTCACCGCCGCGGACGACGCCAAGGCGCCGCAAGTGGCGCTGGTCAACGAGGCCTGGGTGCGCCGGTACTTCCCGGGCCAGGAGGTGGTGGGCAAGCGCATCCGGCTCGACAGCAAGGAGAACGGCGGCTGGCGCACCATCGTGGGCGTGGTGGCCGACGCGCGCGAGCGCGGCCTGGATCGCCCGGCGCCGCCCGTCTACTACTTCGCCGCCGCGCAATACGCGCCCGACCAGATGACGCTGGTGGTGCGCGGGCCCGTGACGGGCGCGGCACTGCGCGAGGTGGCCTCGGGGATCGATTCCTCCCAGCCGGTGGATCGTGCCTTTCCGCTGGAAGAGGTCCTCTCCTCCTCGCTGGCGCAGCGGCGCTTCCCGCTCCAGCTCCTCGGTGCCTTCGCAGCGCTCGCGCTCCTGCTCTCGGCGTTGGGGATCTACGGCGTGACCTCGTACTCGGTCGCGCAGCGGACGCGCGAGATCGGGCTGCGCATGGCCATCGGCGCCTCTCCGGGCGGCGTGGTGGGAATGGTGCTGGCGGCGACGCTCCGGGTGGTGCTGGTTGGACTGCTGGCAGGAGCGGTACTTTCCCTGGCCTCCGCGCGCATCCTCGCCGCCGAGCTCTACGGCGTGGGTCCGCGCGATCCCCTCACCTATCTGGCGATCAGCGCGCTGCTCGGCCTTGTGGCGGTGCTGGCGACCGTGGTTCCGGCCCTGCGCGCCGCGCGCGTCGACCCGATGTCCGCCTTGCGAACGGAGTGATCCATGGGCGACCTGATCAGGGACGTGCGCTTCGCGCTCCGCGGCCTGCTGCGGACTCCGGGGTTCACCGTCGCCGCGGTGCTGGCGCTGGCGCTGGGCATCGGGGCCACCACCGCCATCTTCAGCGTGGTCAACGCGGTGCTCCTGCGCTCGCTCGGCTGGGGCGACGAGAGTCGCCTCGTCTCCGTCTACCGGACGTTCACCGGCATCGGCACCGGCAAGGGCGGCCTCTCGGTGCCGGAGCTGT
>DASRTX010000464.1:0-3119 GCA_035655715.1 Myxococcales bacterium
CCGCCGGGAGTGGAGAAGCTCGGCTGCACGATCGCGGGCTCTTTGCGCGAGGCGCTCACGGGTGCGGACGCGGTGATGGCGCTGCGCATCCAGAACGAGCGGATCGCCGACGCCAGGCTCCCGGGCGCCCGCGACTACGCGCGCACCTGGGGCCTGAACGCACGCACGCTGGAGATGCTGCCCAAGGACGCGCTGGTGCTCCACCCCGGGCCGGTGAACCGCGGCGTGGAGATGTCGAGCGACGTGCTCGATTCCCCCCGCAGCCTGGTCATGGACCAGGTGGATTCCGGAGTCGCCGTCCGCATGGCCACGCTCGCCCTCTGCCTTCGCGCCGAGGTGCCCGCATGATCATTCTCGATTCAGGGAGGGTGATCGACCCCGCCAACAGGATCGACGGGACCCGCACCGTGCTCATCGACGGAGAGCGAATCAAGGAAGTGCGCGAGCAGCCGGCCACGCCCGCGGAGAAGCTGGTGCACCAAGTCGTCGACTGCCGCGGAAGATGGGTGCTTCCCGGGCTGGTGGACCTGCACGTCCATCTGCGCGAGCCGGGCGAGGAGGGCAAGGAAACCATCGCCACCGGCGCCCACGCCGCGGCGGCGGGCGGTTTCACCACCATCGTCGCCATGCCCAACACCCGGCCCGTCTGCGACAGCGCCGCGGTGGCGCGATTCGTGGCCGCGCGCGGGCGCGAGGCGGGGTACGCGCGCGTCATTCCGGCCGGCGCGATCACGCGCGGCAGCAACGGCGAGCAGCTCGCCGACATGGCGGAGCTGAAGGACGCCGGCTGTGTCTGCGTCACCGACGACGGGCGGCCGGTGATGTCGGCGGGCGTGATGCGGCGCGCGTTGGAGTACGCGCGCGATCTCGGGCTGCCCGTCATGGTCCACGCCGAGGACCTCACGCTGTCGGCCGGCGGCGCCATGAACGAGGGCGCGGTGGCCACTCGCCTTGGCCTCCCCGGCGTGCCTGCCGCCGCCGAGGTGGCCATGGTCCAGCGGGACTTGTTGTTGTCGGAGATGACCGGCGCGCACCTGCACGTGGCGCACGTGAGCGCGGCCGGCAGCGTGCGCGCCATCCGTGAGGCGCGCGCGCGGGGGGTGCGGGTCACCGCCGAAGCCACTCCCCACCACTTCACCCTCACGGACGAGGCGGTGGCGGGAGTGCCGCCCTCGACCACCGGGGCCCAGCCCGCCGGCGAGCCGTACGACACGCACGCCAAGATGAGCCCGCCGCTCCGCTCGGAGAGCGACCGGCAGTCGCTGGTGGGGGCGCTTGCCGACGGCGTCGTCGATGCGATCGCCACCGACCACGCGCCCCACGGCGCGCTGGACAAGGGCGTCGAGTTCATCCACGCCGCCAACGGTGTCGTCGGCCTGGAGACCGCGCTCGCGCTCACCTTGGCGTTGGTGAGGACGGGCGAGCTGGCGCTCGGGCGCGCGGTCGAGCGCCTGACCGCGGGACCCGCGCGCTGTTTCGGTTTGCCCTATGGCACCTTGGGCGCCGGGGCGCCCGCGGATGTGATCGTCGTGGACGCGGAGCGCGAATGGAAGGTAGACCCGCAGCGTTTCCATTCGCGATCCCGCAACAGCCCGTTCGCGGGTTGGACCTTGCGCGGAAGGGTGCTGAGAACGTTCGTGAGCGGCCGTATGGTGCACGAGGAGGGCAAGTGACCGCGAAGAAGGCGACGCTGGCGCTGGCCTGCGGCGAGGTGTTCGAGGGGACCTCCGTCGGAGCCGAGGGCGAGACGGTGGGCGAGGTGGTCTTCAACACCGCCCACACCGGCTACCAGGAGGTTCTCACCGACCCGTCCTACGTGGGCCAGCTGGTCACCTTCACCGTGAGCGAGGTGGGCAACTACGGCATCCATTTCGGGGACGCGCAGGCGGAGACGGCGCAGGCGGCGGGCCTGATCGCGAGGCGCGTCTGCAAGGAGCCGTCGAACTGGCGCTCGCAGCAGTCGCTGCCGCAGTTCCTCGAGCAGAGCGGCATGGTGGGCATCGAAGGCGTGGATACGCGCAAGCTGGTGCGCATCCTCCGCACCACCGGCGCGCAACAGGGCATCATCGACACCACGGGCGCCTCGGCACAGGCGCTGGTCGAACGGGCGCGCGGGGCGCCGGGGATGGAGGGCCAGGACCTGGCCACCCGCGTCTCCACGCGCGCACCGTACCGTTGGGAGCAGGGCGTGGCGGGCCGCGATCCACAGGCGCGGCGGCACGAGGTCGTGGTGGTGGACTATGGCGTCAAGCGGGGCATCCTCCGCCAGCTGGTCGACGTGGGCTGCGGCGTGACGGTGGTGCCGTCGCGGACTCCCGCGGCAGAGATCCTGGCGATGAAACCTTCCGGCGTGGTGCTCTCCAACGGCCCGGGCGATCCGGCGGCCGTGGTCGGCGCGGACGTGCAGGCGCGCGATCTCCTCGGCAAGGTGCCGGTGATGGGCATCTGCCTGGGAAACCAGATCCTCGCGCTGGCCATGGGCGGAAGGACGTACAAGCTCAAGTTCGGACATCGGGGCGCCAATCACCCGGTGCGCGACGTGATCGGCGACAAGATAGATCTCACGTCGCAGAACCACGGGTTCGCGGTGGACCACAAGTCGCTCGAAGGCAAGGTGCAGGTGACGCACGTGAATCTGTACGACGGCACGGTGGAGGGCATCGCCGCGCCCGATCTGAAGATGTTCGCGGTCCAGTACCATCCCGAGGACAATCCGGGCCCACACGACAGCCGGTACCTGTTCCAGAGATTCGTGATGATGATCGAGGGTGCATGATCCAGCCCCAGATCGACCTGCTCCTCCAGTGGGCTGCTCCGCACGTGGACGACATGGTCCGCGCCAAGGAGGAGTACTTCACCCAGACCGGCGGCGAGGTGCACGCCGACGATCGCTGCTACGAGCAGCGGATGCAGGCCTTTTTCAACTGGTACCTGTTCGATCGCCGCCAGCCCGACGGCGGCACGCCGGTGGAGCGCTTCCTGCGCGAGAAGGGCGCGGAGCTGCCGGCGCGGGACAAGGACATCCTGCTCGGCTGCACGCAGTCGCGCGTCGGCCTCTACGAGTATCGCGGCTCGCGCGGCGGGATCTTCTCGCGCCCGGCCAAGGGGCAGGTGCGTGT
>DASRTX010000465.1:0-3479 GCA_035655715.1 Myxococcales bacterium
GCGTTGCCGCCTTTGGCATAGATGTCGCCGAAAAGCGCTGCGGCTTCCGGGTCACCGGCCAGCGCAGCGCGCGCAGCCAGGAATTGATGCCGTCCCCCAGCGACTGCAGGTCGCCCCAACCCTTCTCCGCGATCTCGGAGATCACCGCGTCCTCCGCGATACAAGCGGTGCCGAGGCAAGAGTGGCGCTGACGGTGAGGCACTCAGGGGGCAGCCGCCGGTGCCGCCGGAGGCTCCGCATGACACGCGGAGGGCGAAGGTCTCTGAGGCCGCGGAGAAGGTTTGGCGGCCTTCGGCCGTGACGGCTTCAGGCAAGTTTCTCCTGCGAACAACCGCAGGCAGACAGGTCTGCAGGGGATTCGCGCTTGGAATCTCCTTGACATCCCAGCGGGGGCTTGCGCGGCTCGGGCGAGATCGATTCTACCTTCCGGCGTAGCAGACACGTTGCGTGGGAGGACGGCTTGGATCGGTTCATCGCCTGCTGGGAGGGTCTGGAAGACCCGCGCACCGGCAATGCCGGGCTGCACGACTTCCACGAACTGCTGATGATCGCGCTCTGCACGGTGCTGTGCGGCGGTCAGAGCGCGGTTGCCATGGAGCGGTTCGCGGAAGCGAAAGAGACCTTTCTACGCCGCTTTCTCAAGCTGGAGAACGGCCTGCCCAGCCACGACACCTTCAGTCGGCTGTTCCGGCTGCTCGATCCGGAGCGGTTCGGTGCTGCCTTCCACCAGTTCATGGCCAGTTTCGCCGATACGGTTGAGGGCGTCGTGGCGATTGACGGCAAGGTCCTGCGCCGCTCCTTCGATCGCGCCAGTGGCCAGTCGGCCTTGCACATGGTCAGCGCGTGGGGCTGCGAGCAACGCCTTGTGCTGGCGCAGATTGCCACCGACGCCAAGTCGAATGAGATCACCGCCGTGCCGAAGCTTCTGGAGATGCTCACATTGAAGGGCACGATCGTGACCACCGACGCGCTCAACTGCCAGCGTGCCATTGCCCGGCAGATCGTCGATCAGGGCGGCGACTACGTCCTGGCGCTGAAGGGCAACCAGGGCACGCTGCATGAGGACGTCAGCACATTCCTCGACGATCCGGCGCACGAGGCGACGGCGCGTGCGCAAACCGTTGATGCCGATCACGGCCGCATCGAAACCCGCACGGCCCTGGTCTCGAGCGAGATCGACTGGTTGCAGGAGATCCACCATTGGCCTGGCCGCCATCGGCAAGGTCACCCGCATCCGCGAAACCGCGGCCAAGACCACGACTGAGACGGCCTACTACCTGCTCAGTTCGGCACTGTCCGCCGAGCGCTTCAACGACGTGGTCCGCCAGCATTGGAGCGTTGAAAATCAGCTGCACTGGCGGCTTGATGTCGTGATGAATGAGGACCAGGACAGAACCCGCATGGACAATGGACCGCAGAACCTCGCGGTTCTGCGGCACATGGCACTCAATCTCATGCAGAAGGATGGCTCGAAGGAGGCGTTGCGCGGCAAGTTTCAGCGGGCCGGATGGGACAACGCCTATCTCTCCCGCCTCCTGGCTTTATTCTGAAGTGCAATTGCCCTGACGGCGGAGGAAAAACCGGCCAGGATGGCGGCGTAAAACCAGGCCAGCCGAGGGTGACGCCGCGCCCGGCCTGCCTGGATTAGTTGTCGGGTTTCCTGGCGGTATCGGGCCTGGGATCAGGGCGGGGATCTGACCTCGCCGGCTTCCCGGTCACGGCTCTCCGGCGGAGCGGCATGTGCGCGGCGCTGTCGAGACTGAGCGGCCTTCAGGCGGTAGCTCTCTCCATTCAGCTGCAGAATGTGCACGTGGTGCGTGAGGCGGTCGAGGAGGGCACCGGTGAGCCGCTCAGATCCAAAGACGCTCGTCCACTCCTCAAAGGGTAAGTTGCTGGTGATCAGCGTGCTGCCGTGCTCGTGGCGGTGGGAGAAAATCTCAAATAACAGCTCTGCGCCGGTGGGCGAGAGAGGGACATAGCCCAGCTCATCCACGATCAGCAGCTGGCAGGCCTGTAGCTGGTTCTGCAGCTTCAGCAACCGCTTCTCGTCCCTGGCCTCCCTTAACTGATGCACCAGTCCGGCGGCCGTGGTGAACCTCACGGAGAACCCGCGCTGGCAGGCCGCAAGGCCTAACGCCAGGGCCGTGTGCGTCTTGCCCGTGCCTGAGTTGCCCAGCGCGATGATATTCTCATGCCGGAGGATGTACTCGCCGCGCGCCAGTTCGAGGACCAGCATCTTGTTCAGGCTCGGGATCGCCAAGAAGTCGAATGTGTCGAAGCTCTTCACGACAGGGAACCGAGCCTCCCGGATCCGCCGCTCGACGGCCCGCTGCTCCCGCTCTAGCAGCTCCAGCTCGACCAGGCGCAGCAGATAGCGGGGGTGATCGACACCCTCGCTGGCACAGGCCTGGGCGACCTTGTCGTATTCGCGCAGGATCGTCGGCAGGCGCAGCTGTTTGAGGTGATGCGCGAGCAAGATCTGCGGTGTGGCGGTGGTGGGGCTCATGCGGTGGCCTCCGCCATCAGCAGCACCCTGTAGTCGCCGGGCACCGTCGCTTGCACATCTGGCCGCGGCAGGTGCGGATAGGCCGTCAGGTCCAGCCGGGCCGGTCGCTTCTCCACCCGGCCCAGGACCAGCTCCTTGACCGCATCGAAGCTGATCGCCCGTAGCCGGAGTGCCTCCAGCACCGCGGCCGCCACGGTCTCGGGCGCGAACACCTCCAGCAGGCGCAGCACTTGGATGAACTCCCGCTTGCCGCGCCGGTCCATCCGCTCCTCCAGCAGGCGCCGCAGCTGGGCGAACTGCGCCGGCAGCGGCCAGTCCTGCAGTGGCGCCGCTTGGTCCAGCGCACCCGGCTTGCGCTCCAGCAGCGCCAGATAGTGCAGGGGATTATAGATGAAGGCGCCCTGCTCGTAGCTGCGACCGTGCCGAGCAATCTCCGCCGCACCGGAGAGGATCACCACCTCGTCCACGAACGCCTTCACCAGCACGCGCTGGAAGCCGTAGCGCGTCGGCACCGAGTAGTCGGCACCCTTGTAGCGGACCAGGGCCGTCGAGCTGACCCGGGCCGGGCGCATGTCACAGGCCTCCAGCGGAACCGCAGGTAACTCCCGCATCGCTGCCAGATCAGCCACCAAGCGCTCGGTAATGGTTTGGCTGTGCCGTCCCGCCGTTTCCGCTTGGCGCGCACGGCAGCGCTCGAGCAGGGCCGCGTTCAGCGCCGCCAGGCTCGCCACCTGCGGCACCGGGGTGAGAAAGTGCTGCCGGGCATACTTCACCAGCGCCTCGACCTTGCCCTTGTCGTTGCCCTTCCCCGGACGCCCGAACCGGTCGCGGTAGAGATAGTGGCTGACCAGCGTCGCGAACGCCTTCGTCCGTTGCCGCGTCCCGTCAGCACCGATCGCCGTCACCGCAATCCGCGTGTTGTCATACAGCACCGACTGCGGTACCCGCCCAAAGAAGGCGAAGGCGCTCACAT
>DASRTX010000466.1:0-4116 GCA_035655715.1 Myxococcales bacterium
AAACTGAAAGATCCGGCCGCCACGCTGGTCGAGATCGAGGCGGCGCGCCAGTTCTTCGAGAAGCTGCCCCGCCGCAAGGAGATCCTCACGCTCGTGGACGTGAGCAGGATGCGCTACGACAACGACGTGCTGAAGGCCTTCCAGGAGCTCACCCGCCACGACGAGCCCTGGGAGCGCGCGGTCGCCGTCTTCGGCTTGCGCGGGATCGGACTGATCGTCTTCCGGGCGAACAATCTGTTGACCGGCGGCCGCCTGCACGGCTTCAACGCGCGCGAGGACGCCGTGGCGTGGCTCTTGAAGCAGGCCGGCTGACACCGAGGACCCATGGAACCCATCTGGAAGAAGCATTGGCCCGCCTCCGTGGACGAGAAGTCGATCCGCCTGCCGGACGAGGTCCTGCCGGCCATCCTCGCGCGGCAGGCCAAACGCGTGCCCGACCGCGCCGCCATCCAGTTCTACGGGCGCGCGGTCACCTTCGCCGAGCTGGATTCGGCGGTGGGCCGCTTTGCCGGCTTCCTCCAGGCGCGCGGCCTCCAGGCCGGCGACCGCGTCGCCATCTTCCTGGAGAACTCGCCGCAGTTCGCCATCGCCTACTACGGCGCGCTGCGTGCCGGAGGCATCGCGGTCTGCCTGAACCCGATGCACAAGGCGGTGGAGCTGCTGCACGAGTTCGAAGATTCGGGGGTGCGCGCGCTGGTCACCTCCGACCAGTCGTACGAGGTGGTCGAGCCCATCCGCGCGCAGACCAGGCTCGAGGTGGTGGTGATCACGTCGTACCGCGACTTCCTGCCCGAGAACCCGACGCTGCCCCCGCCGCCGTCGTTCCTCGAGACCAGGGACGGGCGGCCAGAGGGAACCGACGCGCTGCTGGACGTGCTGCGCACGGCGCCGGAGCTGAAGACGCAGGTCCCGCGCGCGCTCTCCGACACCGCTTTGCTTCAGTACACCTCCGGAACCACCGGCACCGCCAAGGCGGCGGAGATCACCCACGCCAACCTGGTCTCGAACTGCGAGATGCAGCACGTCTACACCGGCTCGGGCGACAGCGACGTGGCGCTCGGGGTCCTGCCCTGGTTCCACATCACCGGCATGGAATGCCAGATGAACATGATGGCGTACGTGGGCGCCACGGTGGTGGCCATCGGCCGCTTCGACCTGGTCACCGTGCTGCGAGCCGTCGAACTCTACCGCTGCACGCTGACCACATTCATCGCCACCGTCAACGTGGCGGTGGTGAACTTTCCCCGCACCAAGGAGTTCGATCTCTCCTCGCTCCGCCGCTGCTTCTCGGGCGGCGCGCCGGTGCCGCCGGCCATCGCCCAGCGCTGGGAGGCGATCACCGGCCACAAGCTGATCGAGGGCTACGGCCTGAGCGAGACCACCGCGCCCACGCACATCAACCCGCCGCACCGGCCCAAGTACGGCACCGTGGGCGTGCCCATTCCGCTGACCGAGGCGCGCATCGTGGATCAGAACGACAGCGCGAAGGAGCTGGGGATCGGGCAGTCCGGGGAGATCGCCGTGCGCGGACCACAAGTCATGAAGGGCTACTGGCGCAATCCCGACGCCACCCGCCGCGCCTTCCGCGACGGCTGGTTCCTCACCGGCGACATCGGCCACATCGACGAGGAAGGGTACTTCACCATCGAGGAGCGCAAGAAGGACATGCTCAAGGTGTCCGGGTACAGCGTCTTTCCCGCCGAGGTGGAGGCGATCATGTACCGGCATCCGGCCATCGCCGAAGTGGGAGTGGTGGGCGTGCCCGATCCGTATCGCGGCGAGGACCCGGTCGCTTTCGTGGTACTGAAGCCAGGCCAGAACGTCAGCGCCGAAGAGATCGTCGAGTGGTGCCGCAAGGAGATGGCGGTCTACAAGGCGCCGAGGCACGTCTGGTTCATCGAGGCGCTGCCCAGGACCGCCAGCGGCAAGGTGCTGAAGCGGCTCCTGCGCGATCGCGCCAAGGAGAAGTGAGACATGAAGGCGCTGCTCTGCCGCGAGTACGGCCCCGTCGAGCGCCTCGCCGTCGAGGATGTTCCCTCGCCGCGCCCCGGGCACGGCGACGTGGTCATCGAGGTGAAGGCCAGTGCGCTCAACTTTCCCGACGCGCTGATGGTGCAGGGGCTGTACCAGGTGAAGCCGCCGCTGCCCTTCTCGCCCGGGATGGAGCTGGCGGGAATCGTGAAGGAGGTCGGCGAAGACGTCCAGGGCGTGCACCAGGGAGAGCGCGTGATCGCCTCTCCGGGCCGCGGAGGATTCGCGCAGGAGTGCGTGGTGGCCGCGGATCGCGTCTCGCCGCTGCCCGCGGGAATGGACTTCGAGACCGGCTCCGCCTTCGTGCTCACCTACTGCACCTCGCTGCATGCGCTGGCGGATTGCGGCCGGCTGCAGGCCGGCGAGACCCTGGTCGTCCTGGGCGCGTCGGGGGGCGTGGGCAGCTCTGCCATCGAGGTCGGCAAGGTGATGGGCGCGCGGGTGATCGCGGCGGCCTCGAGCGCGGAGAAGCTCGAGTTCTGCAGAAAGCTCGGCGCCGACGAGACCATCGACTATTCGTCGTCGGATCTGCGCCAGCGGATCCTCGATCTCACCGCCGCGAAGGGGGCCGACGTCGTCTACGATCCGGTGGGCGGCCCGCACACGGAGGCGGCGCTGCGCGCGATGGCCTGGCGCGGCCGGCTGCTGATCATCGGCTTTGCCTCCGGCCTGATTCCGCAGCCCAAACTGAACCTCGCGCTGCTCAAGGAGCGCTCGCTCGTCGGCGTCTACTGGGGCGACTGGACGCAGCGAGACCCGGCAGGTCAACGCCGCAACGTGGAGTTGCTGGCGCGATGGTTCACGGAAGGGAAGGTCAAGCCGGCCGTCACCGAACGCGTGACGCTGGAGGAGGCGCCCGCCGCGATGAGGCGACTCTTGCAACGCAACGTGAAGGGAAAAGTAGTGGTGGTACCCTAAGTTGGAAATTCGGGGACACGATACGTAATTCGACGTATCGTGTCCCCGAATTAGGCCAGCGCTAGCCGACTTCGAAGAGGCCGGCCGCGCCCATTCCGCCGCCGACGCACATGGTGACCACCACGTATTTCGCGCGGCGCCGCCGGCCCTCGATCAGCGCGTGTCCCACCAGGCGCGCGCCCGAAACGCCGTAGGGATGGCCGATGGCGATCGCACCGCCGTCGACGTTGAGCAGCTCGTCGGGGATGCCCAGCCGGTCGCGGCAGTAGAGCACCTGCACCGCGAACGCCTCGTTCAGCTCCCACAGCCCGATGTCGGCGACCTTGAGCCCCGCCCGCTCCAGCAGCCGCGGCACGGCGAAGACCGGGCCGATGCCCATCTCGTCGGGCTCGCAGCCCGCCACCGCGAAGCCGCGGAAGATGCCCAGCGGCCGCAGCCCGCGCTTCTCGGCCAGCTTCGCGTCCATCACCACGCAGGCCGAGGCGCCGTCGGAGAACTGGCTGGCGTTGCCGGCCGCCACCACGCCGCCCGGGAGCGCGGGCTTGATCTTCGCGATCGCCTCCACCGTGGTGTCCGGGCGGATGCCCTCGTCCGCCGAGAGCGTCACCTCGCGGGTGGAGAGCCGGCCGGAGTCCTTGTCGGCGGCGCCCATCACGGTGGTGAACGGCACGATCTCGTCGGCGAACCTGCCCGCCGCCTGCGCGGCCGCCGCGCGCTGCTGGCTGCGCGCGCCATACTCGTCCTGCTTTTCGCGCGGAATGTGGTAGCGCCGGGCCACGTTCTCGGCCGTCTCCAGCATGCTCATGTAGACGGCAGGCTTGTGTTCCACGAGCCACGGGTCCTGGAACATGTGGCGGTTCAATTCCTGTTGAACGCAGGAGATCGATTCGATGCCTCCTGCCACCATCACCGGCACGCGATCGACGATCACCCGCTGGGCCGCCATCGCGATGGCCTGCAGGCCCGACGAGCAGAACCGGTTGACGGTGGTGCCCGCGGTGGTCACCGGCAGGCCGGCCCGCAGCGCGATCTGCCGGGCCACGTTGCCGCCGGTGGTGCCCTCGGGCAGCGCGCAACCGATGATGACATCCTCGACCTCGGCGGGATCGACCTTGGCCCGCTCGACGGCCGCGCGCAGCACGTGGGCGCCGAGGGTGGCGCCGTGGG
>DASRTX010000467.1:0-14030 GCA_035655715.1 Myxococcales bacterium
GATCCAGCGCTTGGAGAGGAAGCCGTCCAGGCGCGGCGCTTTCACTCCGCCCTCGCCGCGCAGCGTGTGGCACTCGGTACATGCGCGCTGGAAGAGGCGCCTGCCGCGCTCGTCGGGCTGGCTCTCGATCATCGCCAGGGCTCCCTCGGGCGGCACCCCGATGGTGCGCGCCAACCGCAGCGCTTTTTTCGCACGCACCTGGGCCAGCGCCTCGGCGCGCACGAACTCAGGGGCCTTGGCGTCGCTGTGGTAGGAGGCGATGCAGAGGAGCGCGGCCGCCCCGAGACCACCCAGAAGGCCGCCCAACACGGCGGGCCGGCGGCGCGCGTCCTTGTCGATGAAGGGCAGCGCGCAGAGAAACGCGGCCGCGAGCAGCGGAATGCCGAAGGCCCCGACGGCCTCGAGCCGCGCCGGCAGGATCTTGAGCACCTGGAAGAGCGGGCGGAAGTACCACTCGGGGCGGGGGTTGGCCGCGCCGCCCGGATCGGCCGGCCCCTGCAGCGGCGCGCCCAGCGTGGCGGCGGCGACCAGCAGCGCGGCGAGGAGCAGCAGCGCAAAGCCAGCGTCGTAGAGCGCCTGCCGCGGCCAGAAGGGCTCGGTGCGCGCCGCATCGATGTGGACGGGTGGCGTCACGCCGTGCCGGCGCATCGCCGCTACGTGCGCGATGGCGAAGACCAGGAGCAGCAGCGGCAGGAGTGAGGCGTGCACTGCGTAAAAGCGCGTCAGCGTGAGGTTGCCGAATTCGCTGCCGCCGGTCATCAGCGACTGTAGCGCATGCCCCATCAGCGGTGCGCTCGCGGCGATGCCCACCGTGACGCGCGTGGCCCAGTACCCGCGCTCGTCCCAGGGCAAGAGCGATCCGGTGAGGCAGAACGCCAGCAGGAGCGCGAGCAGCAGCAGCCCCAGCCACCATGTGGCCTGCCGCGGCGCCCTGTACGCGCCGAAGAGCGCGGTCTGCAGCAAATGGAGCCCTGCCACAGCGAGCAGGAAGGTGGCGCCCTGTGCGTGCATCCCGCGCAGCAGGTGGCCCAGGGCGGTCTGCTCGATGCGCGCCACCGACGCCCACGCCGCCGGCACCGAGGCGGAGTAGGTGAAGGCCAGCGCGATGCCGCTGGCCAGCTGCGCCAGGATGAGGAAGACCAGCGCGCTGCCGAAGACGTACGCCCAGCGCGCACCTCCGGGGATGCGCTCGTCGAGCCAGTGCCAGAGCCAGCTCACACGCGCCTCCGCGCGCTGACGCCCGGCGCGAATCGCGCCGCTTGCACCTGCACGCGGCCCTCGGCAACGCGGACCGGCAGCGGATCCATGCCTCGCGCCGCGGGGCCTTTCTCCAACTCGCCGTCGGCGCGAAAGCGGCTGTCGTGGCAGGGGCAGGCAAAGCCGGGCTGGCCGTCGCTCCTGGGAACGATGCCGCAGCCGAGGTGCGGACAGGTGGCGGAGAGCGCGGCGATGCCCGCGGCGGAGCGCATCAGCCAGACGGCGCCGAGGTCTTGCAGGGTGGTGAAGAAGCCGTCGCGCACGGAGGCCCGCAGCGCAGCCTTGAGCGGAGCGCCCGGGCGCAGCTCCTTCTCGGCCCCGACGTCGATCCAGGGAGCCTCGCCGGGCGGCTCGCCGGCCCCGGTGTCGGTGGCGGCTGCCGCCAGCGGCCACACCGCCGCGCCGGCTGCCGCGATGCCCGCGCCCACGGCCGCGTTGGCGAGCAGCTTGCGCCGGTTCACGCGTACCGTCCCAGCGCGCGCTCCGCCTCGTCGCGGAGCGCGTCGCGCGCCGGCTGTGGCCCGGCGATCTCCGCCTCGCCTGCGAGGGAGAGGGCGAGGCCCACCGCGTACCCCGGGCCCGCGCTCTCGATGGAGACGTCGGCGCGGCCGTCGGCCAGCGCCCGCGCCCGCGAGCCGTAGCGGGACAGCGCCCACGCGGCGGCGGCCTGCGAGAAGCGGAGCGTGACGGGCTGCTCGCGCCCGCTGGGAAAGAAGAGCTGCTCGCGCTGGAAGCGGGCAGGGTCGAGCGGGCCCGGGTCGGCGAAGGACTTTCCGGTCTCACGCACCGAGAGCACGCGATCGACCCGGAAGGTGCGCTCGGCGCCGCGGCCCAGGTCGTGACCGATGGCGTACCAGACGCCGGCATGGTCGATCACGCCCTGCGGCTGGAAGATGCGCTCGCCGCCGGCGCCCCTGCCGTCCTTGTCGTACTCGATGGCGATTTCCCGGTGCCGCTCCGCGGCGCTGCGCACGCGGGCCAGCACTTCCGCCGCGCCCGGGGGCGGCGGCGCCGCGATGGCCAGGCGCCGCGCCAACCGCGCGTAGAGGTCGCGTGCGGCGGGCGGCAGCCTCTCGGTCAGCTTGCCCAACGCGGAGGTCACTGCCGGATCGGCGGGCGCCACCTCCTGCGTGGCCGCCGCCAGTGCCAGCGCTTCCAGCGGCGTGAGCTGCGGCGGCCGGGAGAAGCTCTGGTCCAGCGCGACCGTCACGCGATCGCGCTCGTCCACGCTGATGTCGATGAGGTCGTCGGGCGAGAAGGGCGGGCGGCCCACCATCCCGAGCAGCTCGATGTCTTCGCGCAGCTCCTGCGCGTCGAGCCCCAGCTCCCGCGCCAGCTCGGAGAGCTTCACCCCCGGCCTGCGCCGCGCGGCCGGCACCACCAGCAGCAGGCGGCGCAGTCGTTCCTGCCTGTCGCTGCCACGCTCCGCCGGCCGCGCCACCACGCGCGGCTCCGACGCGGGCAGGGGACCGGCATCCGGCTGCGAGTCCGGCGGCCGGGCGGCGGCTTGCGCGATCTTGCGCAGCGCGCGCATGGCCTTCTCCCGGGCTGCGTGCGGCGACTCGATCCAGACGCGGTCGCCCAGCGAGAGCACTTGTGGGATGAGCCCGTCGAGGTAGGTGACGGAGAGCGGTCCTTCGCGGCTGTCGAAGACGCGCTCGGCCAGCGCCTCGCTTCCGGGCGCGAATCGCAGCTTCACTTCCTGCGGCGGATGATGCGCCCATTGCCAGGGTCTGCTGGAGCGGCCGGCCGCGGCGCCGGCGTCGAACCCTTCCGGCTCCTCGAAATCCGCGGTGTTCGGCTTCTGCGCGTTGATCTGCAATGACTCGATCCGGTCGACGAGAAAGACGCGCTGATCGTGCCGCAGGTGGCAATAGCCCACCAGCCGCCACGCGCCGCCGCGAAAGGCCAGGCCCCAGGGATCCACCTCGCGCTCGGTGCGCTCGCCGGGCTTGCCGTCCAGGCCCGGCGGCGCCTGGTAGGCGATGTGCACGCGCTTGCGGCGCGTCGCTGCCTCGCCCAGGGCGCGCAGCTTTTCGGCGTGCTGCGGATCGCCCGGGCGCACCACCAGGAGCCGCCGCGCCGCGGCGGTGGCGCTTCCAGTCGGGCTGGCGAGGGAGATCTTGCGCAGCGCGTGCCGCAGGTCCTGCGCGAAGGGGAACTCCCTCGTCTCCAGCGCCGCCGCACCGGCGGCATAGAGGGCCGCCGACTCCTCCGCCAGCAATGTCGGGTCGGGCAGGAAGTAGGCGGTGCGATCGATGCGGTAGCCGCCCAGCTCGCGCTCGTCGAGCCGGTGCGGCTCCACGTACTCGATGGGGACGCCCAGCTGGAGCAGCTCCGCCTTGTCGCGCTCGAGCTTGCGCTCCGCGTTGCCGCGCGCGCCCCCGTACTCGTCGGGGAACAGCTCGCGCAGCTCGGCGAAGGAAACCGGCTCCCGGGCGGAGAGCAGGAGCGCGACCAGGTCGAGCAGGCGCTCCGTCTTGTCCATCAGCCCGGCGCGATGGTGGACCCGTCGAGCGCCCACTGGATGGCGGCGACGTTGTCGCCCGGGATCTCGACCTTCTTCCCCGCCAGCGGCCCGTCCTCGGTGCCGATGACGAAGTAGCTGTCGCCTTCCTTGTCGATCCGCTGGATGCCCGGGCCGATCTGGATGACCGTGATGTTCGGGTGCACCGGGAAGCGCAAATAAAGGATCTCGATCGACGCGGCCATGGGCCTCCAGAGGGGGGAGCCCGGGTTTCGTACCCTTGGGGGAGCACAGGGTCAAGACCGGCGCCTGTTTGCGCCGGCGCGACCTGTCTCGGTCAGGCCCGCGGCCCGGCCTTGAGGTGCGCCGTCAGCAAGGGCGCGACGGCGCTGGGAGACTCCAGGAAAGGCAGGTGCCCCGCGCCGGCGATCACCTCTATACGCGCTCCCGGAATTCCCTGCGCCAGCTTCTCCATCTCGGCGCGCGGGATGAGTTGATCGCGCTCGCCGGCGATCACCAGCGTGGGTGCGGTCCAGCCGGGCAGGTCCGGCGTTGAGTCGGGGCGCAGCGCCATGCCGCGCAGGGCGTCGGCGATCCCCTGCGCGGTCGCGCGGGCCGCTAGCTCCTCCACGCGGCGGCGGACGGCGGCGGGCGCGTCGGGCGCGAGGAGCTTCGGCACGAACTCGGCGAGCACCGGCTTGGGTCCGCTGGCGAGCGCCAGAGAGGCCTGACGCTCGCGGTTCTGCTTCGCTTCCGGCGTGTCGGCGCTTGCCTTGGTGGCGATGAGCGCCGCAGCCGCCATCCGCCCCGGATGCCTGCGGGCGAAGGCCATGGCGGCGTATCCGCCCATCGAGCAGCCCACGATTGCGGCGCGGTTGGCGCCCAGCGCGTCGAGCGCCGCTGCGCCAAAATCGGCGAGCGCCTCCATGGTCAACGGCTTTCCCAGATGAGGCGTGCCGCCGAACCCGGGCGCATCGAGCGCGGCCGCGCACAGGCCCGCGCGGACACATGCCTCGAGCATCTCGCTCCACGCATCCGCGTGGAGCGGGAACGGGTGGAAGAAGAGCACCACGGGGCCGCCGGCCGGCCCTTCAACCCGGAGCAGCGCGGGCCGGCCATCATGGAGCAGTGCGACATGCATGGGGTTTTCCTCCCGAACGCGCCCACGCTAGCGCGTTTCGGCCACGGAGTGAGACCGGGGGTATTTGCTCGTTCAGCAGCTGAACCGCCCAGCCCGGCCCGCCCCACCCTGGGTACCCGGGCTCGGAAAAATAAAAAAAATTTTTTTATGGAGCGAACTGGGCAGGGGGGGCCGGAAATGGGGGTCGCATTTCGAGACGCCCGGCGCCCCTACCGGACGACGATGGCGCCCCGGACCATGTTCATCGGGCAGGCGAAGGCAAGTTCCCCGTTCTGCGGCGCAGTCACCTTCACGTCCACCGCCTTGTCCATGGGCAGCATGTGCCGCACCGGGTCGCCCTCCACCTCCACCGCGTCCGCGCAGGTCTCCTTCTCCTTGCGGGTGATGCGCAGCACCAGCTGCTGGCCCGGCGCCGCGTCGATGTGATCCGGCTCGAAGCCCTTGGAGGTCACGCTGACTTCGCGGATGGGATCCGATTTTCCCGCGCTCTCCGTCTGTTGCTTGCAGGAGAGCAAGGCGATCAGGGCCAACGGAGCGCAGCGCATGTACGCACTTGTCATCGCGGGACCTACCTCCAGCGGGCACTCGATGGGATTCCCGCTGCGTGGGCTCTTGTGCCACACTGAACACGGGCGGGGGAACTTCATTTCATGAGCGACCTCCAGATCCGGCAGCGCGACCGGAAATCCCTGCGCCAGGGCTACAGCCCGGCTGTGCGCAAGTTCGAGATCGCCAGCATCGCTGCCTACGCGGTGGTCATGGCCTGGCTCGTCGCGCACCTCGCGCCGCGCGCGCTGGACAAGCCGTTCCTGGCAATGTCGGCGCTGATGCTGGGCTTCGTCGCCGCCGACTTCGTCAGCGGCTTCGTCCACTGGGCCGCCGATACCTGGGGCGCGCCGGAGTGGCCCGTCGTCGGCAAGGCGCTGATCCGTCCCTTCCGCGAGCACCACGTGGACCAGAAGGAGATCACCCGCCACGACTTCATCGAGACCAACGGCAACAACTGCTTCATCTCCGTCCCCGCCGCGGTGGTGGCGGCGCTCTTGCCGGTGCACGGCGCCATCGGGCTCTTCGCGGGCGTGACCATCTTCTCCCTCTGCCTCGCCATCCTGGGCACCAACCAGTTCCACAAGTGGGCGCACATGGACGCGCCGCCGCGGGCGGTGCGGCTGTTGCAGCGCGCCGGCCTCGTCCTTCCCCCCGAGCACCACGTGGTGCACCACACCGCGCCCTACGCGAAGTACTACTGCATCACCGTGGGCTGGCTGAACGAGGCGCTCTTCCGGCTGCGCTTCTTCCAGACGCTGGAAAAGCTGATCAGCCGGACCACCGGGCTGATTCCGCGCGAGGACGACATCGGCAAGCACGCGGCGGTGGTGGTGGCGCTGCAGCCGCCGCCGCCCTTGCCGGAGCTGCCCAGGATCGTGCTGCCCTCCATGGAGCTGCCGCTCGAGCTGCCCGACGTGACCGGGCAGCAGGCCACCAAGCCCGACTGATCTGTCGCGATTTTCTGGACGCGTTGCCGGACCCGTGCAGGATGGGCGGCATGGGCGAGCCGACCTGGGGTTTTCTCACCAATCATTTCTACGTGCTGCGGCTGATCGCCGCCGAGTCGTGGCTGACGCTGCGCCTCATCGCCGAGCGCGTCGGCATCACCGAGCGGGCGGTCCAGCGCATCGTGGCCGAGTTGGAAGAGGCGGGATTCTTGATGAGGCGGCGCGACGGGCGCAGGAACCTGTATGAGCTGCGCGAGGGGAAGCTCCGGCATCAACTCGACGCCGGCCTGCCGCTGCGCGAGCTGCTCGGGCTGGATTCGCCGCGGGTCGCGCCGCGTGAGGACATCCCCGCACAGCCGTCGTTCATCGACTGAAGAGCGCTATTTGGGCCGCGCCTCCGCCGAGAGGGGCGCCGGCTTGGGAATGGACGCTGCCCATTCGGCCAAGGCCCCCTTGCGCGCGGCGATGTCCGCCGTGATGCGCGCGGGATCCACGGATACCACCACCAGATTGGAGGCCGATCGCACGCCCGGCGGCACGGGAATTCCTTCGCGCAGCGGCAGGTAGCCCGGCACGCGCGCCACCAAGAGCTGCTCGGTGCTGCGATCCGCCAGGCGCTGCGCCAGCCTTTGCGCCGCGTCGGGGTCCTTCGCCGACTTCGCCACCGAGAGCGCGGTGGGCCAGACGAAGGTGCCGATGCTCTTCTGGTTGGGATAGACCGCGAGCACGTGCGCGGCGCTGGCGGCAGCCTTGGCCGCCTCGTCGCTGGCCACCATGCCCACCACCGCGCGGCCGCTCACCACCGCTTGCCGGACCTGGTCGTCGGTGTCGTAGAGCTGGGGCTCGTTGGCCTTGAGCTGCTTGAGCCACGCCTCCATCCGCTCGGGGCCCCAGGCCTGGTAGAGCGCGGCGAAGTGCGCCAGCGCCATGCCGCCGGTGGGCGCCGGCAGGGCCACCTTGCCCTTGAGCCATGGCTCGGTGAGAGCAGTGAAGCGGACCGGAGCGCCGTGATCGCCCAGCTCGTCGGTGGCCACCAGCAGCACCACCGCGCGCCCGCCCACGGCCACCCAGGTGCCGCTCGGGTCCTTCCAGAGCGGAGGCACGTCGGCGCCGCTGGGCGGCGCGGGCAACAGCTCGCCGCGCGCGGCAGCCGCGATGGCGCCGTACGGATCGGCGTCCCAGCGCACGTCGCCCACCGGAGCCTGGCTGGGCGCCGGCGCGGGCTGGCCAGCGCCCGCCGGCAGCGCCGACGCACCCGCCTGCACCTCGGCGATGCGCTCGGCGCGCGGCCCGCCGTTCCGCGCGATCTGGTTGAGTACGGTATCCACCATCCCCGGGTGGAGGTTGGTGGCCAGCGTCGCTTCGGCGGGTCCCCCGGGCTGCGCGGTCTCCTTGCAGGACAGCAGGAGGACAGAAACCAGCATCAGCCCTCGCATGGGGGTTGTCATGGCGCGCAGTTTCTCCCTCTCCCTACAGGTGTCAACGCGCGAACCGACCGGAAATTTCGTCAGCAGCCAGGCGACCGGGCGCTGCCCTTGACGCGTTTGCCGACCCGCTGCTAGAAGCAGCCTCCCTCGCTACCAGGCCGACATAGCTCAGCTGGTAGAGCAACGGTTTCGTAAACCGTAGGTCCCCGGTTCAAGTCCGGGTGTCGGCTCCACCTCAAGGTGCTTGATTTGAGGCTTGTTCGCGATCGGCCGATCCGAGCGACCCGCGCAACTTGCCTCGTCCAGGATTGACCATGCGC
This sequence comes from Myxococcales bacterium, assembly GCA_035655715.1. Taxonomy (GTDB): domain Bacteria; phylum Myxococcota; class Myxococcia; order Myxococcales; family 40CM-4-68-19; genus 40CM-4-68-19. Next base: position 8,109 of record DASRTX010000467.1, read on the forward strand.
GAGTCGATGGCTCGACTGTTGGGAGCGGTGCCAGGCGCGGTTGGAAGATCTGGCAGGGCAGTGTGCACCGTGGTGGTGCTAGCCTCAGCACTCGCGGCTTGCGGTGGTACGAGCAAGGGCGGGGAGACCACCGGCCGCCGGGCGTCGACCATTGAAGTGGTTTCCGGTGACGCGCAAACCGGGGTGGCAGGCGACGAGCTTCCTGCGGCCGTTGTGGTTCGCGTCCGGGACTCGTCTGGTCTGCCCGTGCCTGGCCAACTCATCAACTTCCACGTCGTAGCGGGAGGTGGTGGCGTGTTTGCCGGAGCCGCCCTCTCTGACGCGAACGGCGTCGCGCGTGAGCGATGGACGCTCGGAACCGTGACGGGGCAGCCGCAGCGACTGGAGGCCGCAGCCGTGGACGCGAATGCGGATGCTGCGATCGTCTTCGCAAGCTTCAATGCCACGGCCATTTCCGGACCTGCCGCGACTGCTACTGCCGAGGCCGGCAACAACCAAAGAGCGCGTGCAGGAGCTACCCTTCCCGTTCCCGTTCAAGTGAAAGTTGTCGACAAACACGGCAACGGTGCACCGGGTGTGAGCATTGACTTTGTCGTGACTGCGGGTACCGGTTCGACGGCAGCGGCGTCGGCGGTTACAGACGCGCTTGGCAGTGCGGTCACGGCGTGGACGTTGGGGACGGTGTACGGCCCACAGGCTCTCGAAGCCAGGGCGCCCGGTCTGCCCCCTGTGATCTTCGTGGCAGTGCAACAATTCGTCGCGACCCTGGTACAGAGCAACGAGCCACCCATCGTTCAAGCGGTTCCGTCGACGGCGACCGGTAGTGCCACGGTGCGGTTCGAGGGCACCAATCTCATTTATTCGGTGCGGGCGACCGGATTGACCTCTCCTCCGACCCTCGTCCTCATCCACTTGACTCCGGCCAGCACGGCACCGGCGCAGGGAGCCGCGATTGTCGCCCTCCGGATCCCCAATGCCGGAGTGCCGGGAACCACCACCGTTACCGCCGACGACATCACGGCGAATCCGCCGGATGCCTTCGCGAAGAATCTCGACGGCACGCCCATGACGTTCGACGACCTCGTCCAGCACATCAAGAACGGTGAAACGTACGTGAACATCCATACGCAAATGAATCCAGGCGGCGAGATCCGTGGAGATCTCCAGTAGGTCGACTCCGGCAGAGGGCCGATGCCCATCACCGCCAGCAGCGCGGGCCACATGTCGGTGCGCGGCGCGGTACTATCTTCGCCGCCGGAGGCTCCCCGTCATACCCCGTCTTCCTCCAGCACGACAAAATCGCTGTCGTGATCCGGGAAGCCTTCTTGCCATTCAGTGCAATGGCCGGTGTTTTCATGAGCTCGAGCATACAGGAAGCAGGGTTCCTCTTCCGCTCAGCCTACCCGACAGGAGCTCACGTGCTCCAGTGATCTTGCCGTGGGAGAATGCCGGCATGACCACGCTCGTCGCGGCAACCATCTTCCTGGCCGCGGCCGCGCAACCTGCGGCGCGGCGCTTCGACCTGGCACGAAACTTCTTTGCCGACGATGCTGCGGAGGCACGCGACCGGGAACAGGTCAGCGGGCAATTCCGGCGGCTCCTCGTCCTGGCGCCGGATGCCGCGCGGTCGGCCGCCAAGCTCGAAGTGGCGCTCAATCTCTGGAGCGAAAACGAACGCCGCTTCCGCCTGCACGACCTCTACTTCTTCGCCCGCAGCGCAGTGAACACCGAAGATCGCCATGAGGCCGAGGTCGCCGCGCTCCGTCAGTCGCGGCGCCAGGCCACGCGCGCGGTTCGCGACGCGATCTGCGCGGCTCCCGAGGGCCGGCTCGAGGGATTCCTCCGGCGCGGCTCACGGCTCTCGCGATTCGCCTGGTTCGTACACTCCATTCGCGGCGAGTGCCGCCATCGCCCTTCAGCGCCGGCGCAATCGGCCATCGACCGGTACGAATTCGTCTTCGACCCGTCGTTCTATTTCGATACGGTCGGGGAGACGCAGTTCGGATCCGTCCGGTCTTCGCGCGGCGCCACCCTCGACGTGCTGAAGGACCAGGGCGCGCTGCTCGCCGACCCCTCGCCCGCGGTGCGCGAGGAGACGGATCGGAAGCTATGGGCGGGGTACGCGGCACACGGCGAGCTCTTCGCCCATGGCCTCGCGCAGATCGTCAAAGCCTGCAATGCCAGGGCGCGCCTCGCCAGCTATCCAAGCTGCGAGGAGCAGGCGCTCGCCGGCGAAGAGCTGAGCGGGCCCCTGCTGCGCAGATGGTACGAACAGATCGCCGCATCGTGGCCGTGGGCCAGGACTGTCCCGGACGCGGCCAGCATGGAGCCCCTGGGCTTGCGATTCAGCTTCGACGAGGCCGCCGACATCATCGGCCGCGCGGTGGCGCCGCTGGGCGACGAGTACCAGCGCGAGACGGCGGCGCTTCTCGATCCGCGCAACGGGCGAATCGACGTGGAAGGCGGCCCGCATCGGCTTCCCATGCAGGGCACGGCCAGCGTGGACCCCATCGGGACGAGCATCTTCTACGCCTTCCACTTCGACGGGAACTACATCGATCTCATGCTGCTCGCGCACGAGGCGGGCCATGCCGTGCAGGCGATGATGATGCGCCGCGCGGGAGTGCCCACCTTGAACGGCCGGGGCGCCGCCTGGATGACCGAATCCTTCGGGCGCTTCAACGAGCTCCTGGTCGCAGACTACCTCGTGCGCACGGCGGATGACGTCGCGCGGAGCGCGCTGCTCCGCCGCGAGCTCTTGCGGCGCGCCTTCGTGCTCTATGGCGCCGCCACGGAAGGCGCGGTCGAGCTTGCCCTGCACGACTCGATCGCGCGCGGCGGGCGCATCTCCCCGGCGGCATTCTCGGAGCTGACGCGAACGGCGGGCAGCCGCTTCTCGGACCGGTTCCGGCGGGAGCAGGATGCCTTGCTGTGGACGCGCGTGGAGTCATACTTTGCCGACCCGCTGCATTCGACGACCAGCATGATGTCGTCGCTCCTGGCGCTGATCCTCTATCGCGACTTCCGCCGGTCGCCCGATCGCTTCGTTCCCGCTTACGCCAAGCTGCTCCGCAACGGCTACGACGCGCCCTCTGCGCAGCTCTTGAAGCGTTTCCTGTCGATCGACCTGACGGACGAGACCCTGGGTGACCAGGCGATCGACGCGCTGAAAGAGATCGCCGTCGCCTTCAGGCCGTAATCGTTGAGTAGGCGGAGGACGGCAGCGGGACGGGATCCCGGGTCGGGATTTTGTAGCTATGAAGGGACCCAGACGCGCACCGGAGCTGCTGGAGGACACATGAGCGAGGACAATCCGGTCCAACCCCTCGACGAGCTCTACATTCCCAAGCGCCGCCGGCTGACGCATGCCTACCTCCCCGGCCCGCAGGGTCCCGCCCTCCATTTGTACTACGGGACGACGGAGGTCTGCTTCGACGAGCCGCACATGATTCCCTTCGGCGAGCAACTGCTGCAGCACGAGCGTTTTGCCGCCGGGAGTACGACCGACTGGAACAAGGGCGAGCCTTATTCCTGGGACGACGTCAAGCCGACGCTCGAGGCGCTGATCGAGGCCGGCGTCCTCAGCCGCGGAGCGACGGCAGGCGCCGAGGAGCAGTCCTGTCCATTCACCATGCCCCCGCGAGGTCCGCGGCCGGCCTCGGATGCGAGGACGTGGAGCGATCCGGAGCAATGCGGGGCGCTGATGAAGGAGCTCACCGGACGCGAAATCGAGCCGGGCCATCTCGAGGCCGTGATTCCGGTCTACCGGCTCGCGCACCCCGCGCTCGACGCGGAGGGACGGCAGGTGGGTGAGGCGAACGTGTTTCCGGCAGCGCTGCGCATCGACGTTCCGACGGAATGGCGCATGTGCAACTATCCGGGGAGCCGCTTCCAGGACGGTCCGATGAACGTGACCGCCCTCAAGCAGATGAGTACGTTCTGGAAGCCGATCCTGCGCTCCGTTCTGGAAGTCCGGCGGCTCTTCGTCGAGCGGTACCCGCACGTGCGCGAGGGCTGGACGGTCAACGACCTGCACACCTTCGCGTGCGTGGTGCTGTCTGTGCCGGCCTATCTCACGCTTCGCGGCGAGCGGCCGGTCCCCAGCGGGCAGATCCATCCGGTCATTTCCTCGATGTACCGCGTGACCGACGGCATCCGCATCGTCACCCATTATCTCCTCTTCTTCGCCGAAGGCGTCTCGGCAACCACCCCGATGACGGTCAAGAGCCTGCTCGACAGCGCCGAGCGCAACGGCAGCTTCCTCTCGCTGCACGGAGTCTGCGCTGGTCCGGCTCCGATGGTCACCGAATTGTTCGCCACCGTCGTCGAGGGCAAGCCCGTGGGCGGCGGCGAATGGGACCAGGAACCATGGCTTGGGGAGCTTCCGCTGGCGTTCGAATATGCGCTCCTGGGTCTTCAAGTCTACGCGCTCACCTTCTCCACCTGGGTGAGGATGGCCGAGGCGTACGATCGGATGTTGCGCGCGTTCGAGCGAGAGCCGGTTACCAGCGGACCGCTGGGCAGGTTTCGCGCGCGCCTCGCGCAAGACCTGGAAAAGCTCGCGGTGGGTCTGCTTGCGACGGCACCACAGCGCGAGCGGGCAGATGGCGTCTACTCGCACGTCTTCGATGCCGCCCAGGCAGGACTCCGGCACACCGTCGCACAAGGGGGCCTGTCCGACTTGCTCAGGCCTGCGCCGGGTCTGCTTGGCGACGAGGCCGTAGCGGCTCTGCGCGAGGCGCTGGCCGAGGTCTCCGAAGGCGCCGCGCCCGCGCCCCTGCTTGCGGAAGTGGCCGCGACGCTCGCCCATTATCTTCGCGTCGAAAGGACCATCCTCGGGGCGGTGAGCCGGCATCAGCGGGCGATCGACCAGTTGCTCGGCCGGCGATCGCCCGAGCGGGAGCTGTCAGGGGACGATCTCGCTGTTCATCAGACGTTGCGCGGCGGAACGACTGGAACGCTGCCTTATCTGGGCAACGCACTTGTGCAGGCGTTGGGAATCGAGATCAGGAACCGGGCAGGCGGCACGGAGATGCGCGTCGGCCCGCGAACGATCTTCCTGAACTGAGCATTTCGCCTCAAACGACCCTTTCAATGGCAGCCGATCATGCCTACATCCCACGGCGCAGGTTGGGGGTGAATCCACACCCACCAAAATGAGGAGTGTCGCGATGAAGATCACCGTCAAGAACGTTCGCGCAGGCCGCCCGATCCAGTGTCTCTAGCTTCATCGATCATGAGCTGAGGCGATGGGCGGAAGGAGCTTCCTCCGCCCATTGCCTCGACAAGAGCTCAGCCGCCGTCCTCTCCGCCGTCGTCGCTGCGCGCTCCGCCCGCTTCCTCGAGGAACGGCATGGCCATTTGGCCGAGCGCACAGCCGGCTCCCACCAGCAGGCAAGCAGTCCAGAGCGGTCCGGAGCCCACACGAGCCAGCGCGATCGAGCCCACGATGGGTGCGACGAACGCCGAGCCGCTCCAGGCCATCTGGTAGAAACCCTGATAGGTGCCCCGGCGCCCGGTGGGCGAGAGGCCCGCCACTGCCGCGGGCCCGACGCCGGACATGACGATCTCGCCCAGCGTCCAGGTGCAGACGGCCACCGCGTATCCGGCGGCGCCTCTTGCGAGGCTGTTGAACGCGAACCCCGTGCCGACCAGCAACGATGACAACGCAAGCGCAGGGCGACGCCGCCATGACGCCGTCCATCGCGAAAGCGGCGGCTGCACCAGCACCACCAACACCCCGTTGAGCGCCATCAACATCCCGTAAGCGCGTGCCGAGACACCGCGGGCCAGCATGTCGATGGGCAGCGCGACGGAGGCCTGTTGGAGCACGCAGCTGATGGCAAAGGTGACCAGGAGGAAGACGACGAAGCGCGCCTCGGGAAGGACTGACGCCTCGCCTGCGTGCGGCGGGCCCGGCGG
>DASRTX010000468.1:0-2485 GCA_035655715.1 Myxococcales bacterium
CACCCACGCGGGACACCGACTGGCCGACGTTGATCGCCGGACGGATGCCCGACTTGAACAGGTCGTCCTCGAGGAAGACCTGGCCGTCGGTGATCGAGATCACGTTGGTCGGGATGTACGCCGAGATGTCGCCCGCCTTGGTCTCGATGACCGGAAGAGCGGTGAGCGACCCGGCGCCGAGCTCGTCGCTCAACTTGGCGGCGCGCTCGAGCAGACGCGAGTGCAGGTAGAAGACGTCGCCGGGATACGCCTCGCGGCCCGGTGGACGGCGCAGCAGCAGCGACAGCTGCCGGTACGCGACCGCCTGCTTCGAGAGATCGTCGTAGATCACCAGCGCGTGCTGGCCGTTGTCGCGGAAGTACTCGCCCATGGTGACGCCGGTGTAGGGGGCGAGGAACTGCAGCGGCGCCGGGTCGGAGGCGCTGGCGGTGACGACGGTGCTGTACTCCATCGCCCCGTGCTGCGCGAGCTTGTCCACGACGCGGGCGACCGTCGACTGCTTCTGGCCGATCGCGACGTAGATGCAGAACATGTTCTGGCCCTTCTGGTTGATGATCGCGTCCACCGCCACCGCCGTCTTGCCGGTCTGGCGATCGCCGATGATCAGCTCGCGCTGACCTCGGCCGATGGGGATCATCGCATCGATGGCCTTGATGCCCGTCTGCATCGGCTCCTTGACCGACTCGCGGGCCACGATGCCGGGCGCCTTCACCTCGATCTTGCGCCGCTCCTTGCCGCCCAGCGGGCCCTTGCCGTCGATGGGCTCGCCGAGCGCGTTGAGGACGCGTCCTGCCACCTCCGGGCCGACGGGGACGTCGGCGATGCGGCCGGTGCGCTTGACGGTGTCGCCCTCGCGCAGGTGCTGCTGGTCGCCCATCAGCGCCACGCCGACCGAGTCCTCCTCGAGGTTGAGCACCAGGCCGGTGAGCCCCTTGGGGAACTCCACCAACTCGCCGGCCATCACGCCTTCGAGGCCGTAGACGCGCGCGATGCCGTCGCCGGTGGAGAGGACGGTACCCGTCTCGCTCACCTCGACCTGCTTGCCGTAGCCCTTGATCTGCTCGCGGAGGATGCGGCTGATCTCGTCCGCCCGGATTTCCGCCATTTCGCTTGCTCCGTGATTTCAGGTGTTCAGAGCGGAGAGGCCTTGAGCTCTTCCCGCATCCGTTCCAGCTGCGTGCGCAGGCTGCCGTCGAGCTGCGTGGCTCCGACTTGCGCCACCACCCCGCCGATCAAGGAAGGGTCGGTCTTCGTTTCCAGGACTACAGTGCGGCTGGTGATGCGGGCGAGCGCCTCGCGCAGGCGATTGAGCTCGTCGTCGCCCAGGGGCCCCGCCGAGGTGAGGGTGGCGCGGACGCGGCCCGCCTGCTGGTCGACCATGGCGCGATACGAGCGCACGATCGCGGCCAGGTCGCCGCCCCGCTGCCGGTCCATCAGGAGGCGGAGGAAGTTGACCGTCAACGGCGACAGCCGCAGCGCGGAAGCGGCGGCGTCCACGGCCGCCTGGCGCTGCGGCTGCGAGTAGCCGGGGTTCGCCAGCATCATGCCAAGCTCGCGGCTGTCCTTCATCGCCTGCAGCACCGCGGAGAGCTCTTCGCCGTATTGCTCGAAGCGGCCCTCTGCGAGGCCAAGCGAGAGCAGCGCGCGGGCGTAGCGTCGGGCGACGCTGGAAGAGACCAAAGGGAGCAGACTCCTGTCGAATTGCCTTGAGGGCGCGGCTACCTAACACAGTGCGTGTAACAGGGTCAATGCGCTGCGGCGGCGGCGCGCTGTGCGTAGTTTTGCCGCATGAAGCTCATCGTCCAGGGCAAGCAGATGCGGGTCAGCGCCGGGCTCAAGCGCTACGCGGAGGAGCATGTTCTTCAGCCGCTGCGCCGCTTCTACGACAACGAGGCGGCCGAGCTGCGCGTGGAAGTCGGGCGGGACAACGCCAACCGAGGCGAGTCGAAGGAGTGCCACCTGACCTTACGGATGCCAGGCGCGCGGACCATCCAGATCGAGGAGACCACGCCGGACGTGTACGGGTGCCTCGACGTGGCAGCGGATCGTCTGGTGCGCGTCGCCAAGAAGGAGCTGGGCAGGATGCGGCGGCCGAAGGGGCGTCACAAGGAGCATCCCCTCGCCACCGTGGTTGCGGAGGGCGGCGTCCCCGGGGGCCTCGTCGAGGATCTGCCCAACGGCCGGGCCATCAACCGCCTGGAGCGCGCCCGCCGGACAAAGCGGAAATAGCGCCTTAAGGCGCGCGGGCGGGGCTGCGCACCGCGGCCCGCTCGAGCGCATCTAGAGCTCCCGGAAAAGGGGCCAAGGCGGTCTTCAGCGCCGGCCGCGAGAGTCGCATTGCGCGCAGGCCGGATGGCGCCGTGACGGTCCCCGGCTCGGGCGCATCGCCGACGAGGGCGCGGGCGCCCACCGAGTCGCCCGGCCGCAGCACCAGGACGTCGGGGTCGTGGCCGGGAAGGTGGAGTTCTGCCTGGCCTTCCCGGAT
>DASRTX010000469.1:0-9575 GCA_035655715.1 Myxococcales bacterium
ATCGTCGACGATCTGCTCGACGTCTCGCGCATCAGCCGCGGCAAGATCGAGCTGCGGCGGCAGCGGTTGCCGGTTCGCGAGGCGCTGGCCCGCGCGGCCGACGCGGTGGCGGTGCTGGCGCGATCGCGCGACCAGAAGCTGACGGTGACCTTTCCCGCCCGGCCGCTCCTGGCGGAGGCGGACCCGGTGCGGCTCGACCAGGTGCTGGGCAACCTTCTCACCAACGCCATCAAGTACACGCCCCCGGGGGGCGAGGTAGAGCTCTCCGCGTCTGCAGAGGGCAGCGAGCTGGAGATCCGGGTGCGGGACACCGGCATCGGAGTTCCGCCCGAGGCGCTGCGGACGCTCTTCGAGCCCTTCGTCCAGGTGCCCGGCGCGAAGGACTACGCCACCGGAGGACTGGGGATCGGCCTCGCGCTGGTGCGCGGGCTGGTGGAGCTGCACGGCGGCAGCGTGCGCGCGGAGAGCCCCGGCGTCGGCAAGGGGGCGACCTTCATCGTGCGGCTGCCCGGCGTCGTCGAAGGGATCACGCCGGTGGAGGTGCGGCCACCGTCGAGACCCGCGCAGCACGGCCGCGTGCTGGTGGTGGACGACAACGTGGACGCCGCCATGACGCTGGCCGAGGCGGTGCGGCTCGACGGCCACGAGGTGCGCATCGCCCACGACGGCAACGCAGCGCTCCAGGAGGCGGCCGCCTTCGCGCCGGAGGTGGTGCTGCTCGACATCGGCCTGCCTGGCATGGACGGGTACGATGTGGTGCGGCGACTCCGGCAGCTTCCGCAGGCGGCCGGCGCGCTGATCGTGGCGCTGACCGGGTTCGGCCAGGAGTCCGACCGGCGGCGCGCGCTGGCGGCCGGGTTCGACGACCACCTGGTCAAGCCCGTCGACCTGGAGACGGTCACCGCCGTGCTGCGACGCAGGCTGGGCGCCGCCTGAAATCGGGGACACGATACGATCAATTCCGTATCGTGTCCCCGATTTGCTCTGCTGGGATGCTGCCCATCCGGCCGGTCTGGTAGTCGCGCATGGCCTCGAGCAGCTCGTGGTCCTCGTTCATCACGAAGGGGCCATACCTCACCACCGGCTCGTCGAGCGGCACGCCGCCGATGAGCAGCACCTCCATGGCGGTCCCGGCCTCGAACGCGATCTCGTCGCCATCGCGGTCGAAGACGACGGCGTGGCCCTCCCCGACCTGGTGCTCGCCGAACCGGCCCTCGCCGGAGACGATCCAGGCGAAGGTGTTGAACTCGCGACCCGCCGGCTGCACCACGCGCGCGCCGGGCTGCAGCGAGTAGTGGAGATAGAAGATGGGGGTGCGCGTGTCGACGGCCGCGCGCGCGCCCAGCGCCTCGCCGGCGATGACGCGGACCTGCACCTTGCCGTCCGCCGAGCGCGCCGACGGAATGCTCGCCGCCTTCAGCTCCTGGTAGCGCGGCCGCATCCGCTTGTCGCGCCGCGGGAGGTTGACCCAGAGCTGGAAGCCGAGCATCCGCCCGCCGCTCGCCTGGAACCTCTTCGAGGGCATCTCGGCGTGGACCACGCCGTCGCCGGCGGTCATCCACTGCACGTCGCCTGGTCCCAGCACGCCGGAGTGGCCGGCGGAGTCGCGGTGCTCCGACTCTCCGGCGAGCATGTACGTGACCGTCTCGAAGCCGCGGTGGGGATGGTCGGGCGCGCCCTTGGCTTCGCCGGGCTGCACCTCGGTGGGTCCCATCTGATCGAGGAGCAGGAAGGGATCGACCTGGTCGACGACGTGGGTGGGGAAGGGCCGGCGCACCCAGAAGCCGCCGCCCTCCTGGGTGCGGACGCTGGGCAGGACGCTGTGGACGGAGCGAATCATGGGGCTTGGATTCCGCACTGCCGTCCGCGGATTCGCTCAAGACGCTCCGGCCACCTCGGCGTGGGGGCGCAAGGTCCCGAGCGCGAGTTGCCCGGCCGCGGCGGCGAGACCGATGCCCAAGCAACACGTCCAGAGCGTGGCCGCTCCCCAGCGACCGAGCACCAGCGAACCGAGCAGCGGCGCGCCAAGCGCGGAGATGCCGAAGGACATCTGGAAGACGCCTTGATAGGCGCCGCGCTGACCGGGCGGGGCCGCGTCGGCGGCGGCCGCGGGGCCCAGGCCCGCCATCACGATCTCGCCCACCGTCCAGACGGTAATCGAGAGCATGTACCCAGGCACGCTCCGCACCAGCGCGGTCATGCCGAATCCGATTCCCACCAGCGCTCCCGCCGCGGAGAGCACGCGGTGTCGCGCGAAGGGCGAGAGCGCGCGGGAGACCAGCGGCTGGAGCAGGAAGATGAGCACGCCGTTGAGGGCGATCAGCGATCCATAGCTGGCCGGCGAGAGTCCATGCGCATTCACGTCGATGGGCAGGGTGACGAATGCCTGGTGGAAGAGCAGGCCGATGAGGGTGAAGAGGAAGCAGAAGATGACGAAGCGGCGGTTGGAGAGGGGCGCCCAGATGGGCTCCCGCGCCTGGCCTGCCGGATGCGGCGGTCGCGTTTCCGGGATGCGCCACCAGACGATGCCAGCGTAGACGAGGGTCGTCGCGGCATCTCCCAGGAAGAGCAGGTACCAGCCGTGCTCCGCCATCGCGCCGCCGAGGGCGCTGCCCACCGCGAACCCGAGGTTCACCGCCCAGTAGAGCGTTCCGTAGGCGCGCACGCGATCCGGCGGCGGAACCAGATCGGCGATCGCCGCCGACACGGCCGGCCGGTACATCTCTCCCAACAGGCCGAGCAGGAAGGCCGCCACCGCCACGTGCAACGGCCCGCGCGCGAAGGCGAGGTGGATCATGGCGAGGGCCCCCGACACCAGCGCAAGCACCAGCGTCCGGCGCCGGCCCAGGTGATCGGCGAGGAACCCGCCCGTCGGGCCGGCGAGGAGCGCCCCCATCCCGTACAGCGAGATCACCAGCCCCACCTGCTCTACAGCGAGCCCACGCTCGGCCGTCAGATACAGTGCCAGAAGCGGCATCACGAATCCGCCGAGCCGGTTGATCAGCGCGCCCGTCCAGAGGATCCAGTAGGTCCGCGGCAGGCCGCGCAGGTCGAGCATCGCGGCCCGCAGGATAGCGCACGCGGAAGCGGCATCGGTGCCCCGCGCCGTTGCCTTTTCAAGAGCGCGCCCCTAGCCTCGCCGCGACATGGCCACCGCCCGCAAGCGTCCCGTCACCAAGACCGGCAAGCCCCGCGCCCGCAAGGGCGTGAAGCTCAAGCCCACCGAGCTGTCCCCGCAAGAGCTGCGGCTGGAAGGCATCCCCGCTGAGTTGAAAGCGCTGGCGGACCAGGTGGAGGCCGACGGCGGAGCGGTGCTGGCCGCCTATCGCGAGCCGCTGGGGGGCCACTCGCTGCTCTTCGCGGCGCTGCCGGTGGACAAGGTCGAGCCCACCGTCTTCCAGCGCGACGTGAGCGATGCGCACGTGCTCAAGCTGACGCGCGCGATGGACAAGACGCGCCGCTACCTGGACCCGATCATCGCCGTCCGCGAGCAGGACGGCTTTCGCACGCCCAACGGGGGTCACCGTCTCACCGCGCTCAAGGAGTTGGGCGCGCGCGCCATCCTCGCGCTGGTAGTGCCGGAGCGCGAGGTCGCCTACCAGATCCTCGCGCTCAACATCGAGAAGGCGCACAACCTCAGGGAGAAGGCGCTGGAGGTGGTGCGCATGTACCGCGACCTCGAGCAGCTCGACGGCGGGCGCAAGGAGAACGACTTCGCGCTGGAGTTCGAGGAGCCGTCGCTGGTGACGCTGGGCTTCGCCTACGAGAAGAAGGGGCGGCTCTCGGGCGGCGCATACGCGCCCGCGCTCAAGAAGGTGGACGCGTACTTCGACAAGCCGCTGCGCGATACCCTGGCGCAGCGCGAGGCCCGCGCGCAGAAAGTCCTCGAGCTCGACGAGGCGGTCGGCGAGGCGGTGGAGAAGCTCAAGGCGCGCGGGCTGACCTCGCCGTATCTGCGCGCCTTCGTGGTGGCGCGCGTGAACCCGCTGCGCTTCATCAAGGGCTCGCCTCCTCCCTTCGACGAGCTGCTCGAGACCATGACCAAGCGAGCGCGCGGCATGGACCCCGGGCGGATCAAGACTGAAGATCTGGCCCGTAGCGGCGGCGCCCCGGAAGAATGAATCTTGCGGGCGGGGAGCCGCATCGAACCCCGTTCGCGGAGGCGTGCATGGGCGCAGTGGCCATCGGCAAGAACGATTTCCAGACGACCATCGAGAAGGGTGGCATCGTGCTCATCGACTGGTGGGCCCCGTGGTGCGGCCCCTGCCGTTCGTTCGCCCCTGTCTACGAGAAGGTCGCCGAGGCAAACCTCGACGTCACCTTCGCCAAGATCAACACCGAGGAGGAGCAGGAGCTGGCGGCTGCCTTCCAGATCCGCAGCATCCCCACGCTGATGATCTTCCGCGACAAGGTGTTGCTCTTCGCCCAGCCCGGCGCCCTGCCGCAGAACCTGCTCGAGGAGTTGCTCGGCAAGGTTCGCGCCCTGGACATGGAGCAGGTCCGCGCAGAGATCGCCAAGCAGTCGCCGGAAGAGCAGGCAGGGCAACCCTAGGACCGCTCAGCCGCGCGGGCCCACCCGGGCGCGAACCGCCGCGACGATCTCGTCCTCGGTGGGAAAGGCCATCGAGCGCTTCTGCACCACCGGCTCGCCGTCCACCAGCACGACGAACGATCCGGGCGCGCCCACCTCCAGATCGGCGGCGAGGCCCAGCTCCTTCTCCAGCACAGCCGCCGCACGGGCAGCTCGGGGTTTGTAGCCTCAGGAATTGCAGTACTGAATCTTGATCATCCGCCGAAGATAACCCGGGTCCGCCTGCTGGCCAGCTTCGAATCGCAGGGTGTCGTACGGCATCCCACTCCCGCCGATGAGAGCGCCTTTGATCCGGGCCCACGGCGGAGACGACGATGATCACGCTGCGCAAGGCTTCCGACCGCTTCCACACCAACATCGACTGGCTCGATTCCTGGCACACCTTCTCCTTCGCGGACCACTACGATCCGCAGCACATGGGGTTCAGCGCCCTGCGGGTGATCAACGACGACACCGTGCAGGCCGGGCAGGGCTTCGGCGAACACCCGCACCGCGACATGGAGATCCTCAGCTACGTGCTCTCCGGTAGCCTGGCCCACAAGGACTCCAGCGGCGGCGGCGGCGTGATCCGGCCTGGCGACCTGCAGCGGATGAGCGCCGGCAGCGGCGTGGTGCACAGCGAGTACAACGCCTCCGGCAAGGAGCCGGTGCACTTCCTGCAGATCTGGCTGCTGCCGGAGAAGCGCGGCGTCCAGCCCGGCTACGAGCAGAAGACCTTCCCCGCCTCGGACCGCAGCGGCAAGCTGCGTCTGCTCGCCTCGCGCGACGGCGGCGAGGGGTCGGTGACCATCCACCAGGATGCGTCCGTGTACGGCGCGCTGCTGGGCAAAGGCGAGCGCGCCACCTACGAGCTCCGGCCCGGGCGGCACGCCTGGGTGCACGTCGCGCGTGGATCGCTCGACCTGAACGGGCAGCGTCTCGGCGCGGGCGACGGTGCCGCGGTGAGCGACGAGCGCAAGCTCGAGCTTGCGGGCGTGGACGCAGCCGAGGTGCTGCTGTTCGATCTGCCTTGAGTGCGTAGCTTCAGGGCATGCCCTGGGCCCTCCTGGCTGCTCTGCTCGCCGTCGCTCCGGTCGTCCCGGAAGGGGACGCGCAGGCCTACACCTCGCTGATCGACGCGAAGACCGGGGCGGCCATCGCGGACGGCCGCTATGCGCAATGGGTCAAGGACGACGTGCTGCACATCGAGGCGCGCTACGACTTCCCGGACGGCCGCTCGGTGGTGGAGCGGGCGGCCGTGCGCCTGCACCCGCAGCTGGTCCAGGAGAGCTGGGACTGGACCGAGCGCAAGGGCGAAGCGCTGATCCGCCAATACGAGGTGGATTTCCATACCCGGCGCGCCGTGGCCACGCGGGTCGATCAGCACAAGCGGTGGAAGGAGGACCTCGACATCGAACCGGGGAAGACCTTCGCGGGGATCGCCTTCGTCGCCGTCATCAAGGCGCTGCGCGACGACCTGGCGCCGGGACAGAAGTTCGATCTCAAGGCGGTGGCTTTCACGCCCAAGCCCCGCATTGCCCCGGTCAACGTCATCCGCCGCGGCGCGGAGAACATCGAGATGGCGGGCCGATCGCTCCCCGCGGACCACTACACCATCCATCCGGACATCCCCGGCGTCGTGAAGCTCTTCGTCAAAGCTCCGGACCAGGAGGTCTGGCTCTTTGGCGGCGGGCCGCCGGCGTTCTTGCGTTTCCAGGGGCCGATGGCGGAGCCGGACGACCCGGTCATCCGCGTCGATTTGATTCCAGCCCCCAGCCCCAGCGCGAAGGCCGAAGGCCGCCGCTCCCCGCCGCCGAAGCGCTGAGCGGCGTTCTCAGAGATCCAGAACGCGCCACAGATACCAGCTCGCCACGCTGCGGTAGGGCCTCCACCGCTCTCCGTACGCGAGCAAATCCTTTGGCGCCGGCAGCTCGCGCAGGCCGCGCACCTTCGCGAAACCCTTGCGCACGCCGTAGTCGGTCGCCGGCAGCACGTCGGGCCGCGCCAGCCGGAAGATGAGCAGCATCTCCACCGTCCAGGGGCCGATCCCGCGCACCGCGGTGAGCCGCTCCACGATCTCCGCGTCGCTGAGCTTCTCCAAGTCGCGCACGGAGCGCGGCACCACGCCCTCCAGCGTCTTGCCGGCCAGGTCCTTCAGCGCTGCCGTCTTGGAGCGCGACAGACCCGCGCCGCGCAGGTCGTCGTCCGGCCGCTCCAGCACGTCTTCAGGCTTGGGGAACCGCCGCGGCCGGAACAGCGCCACCACCCGCGCCAAAATGGTGGCCGCCGCCTTGCCGGTGAGCTGCTGATACACGATCGACTCGAGCAGCGCCTCGAAGGGGGACTGCAACTCGGCGGGACGGAGCCGGAACGGTCCCACCCGGTCGATGAACTTCGCCAGCTTCCGATCCTGCCCGCGCAGGTGCTCGGCGGCGGCCACCGGATCGAAGGGGAGGCCGTGATCCACGGCGATGGTGACGCCCTCCAGCGCGAGCAGCCGCTGCTTGGCGACGACGCCGCCCGGCGCCGAGAAGCCGCCCGCGGCTCCATTGGCGGCGAGCACGCGGTGGCAGGGCACCACCACCAGGAACGGATTGCGGCCCAGCGCCTGTCCCACGGCGCGCGAGGCGCCCGGCTTGCCCAGCATCGCCGCCACCTCTCCGTAGGTGGCCGTCCTGCCCGGCGGCAACTCGCGAATCTTCTGGTAGACGGCGCGCTGGAAGGGCGCCAGCACCGACAGGTCCAGCGGCAGCGCGCTGAGGTCCTGCGCCTCGCCGGCGAGGTGCCGCTTGAGCAGGCGCGCCGCGTCCTCCACGAACGGGGGCGCACCGGTTCCGTTCTGTTTCGCGAGCTGGGCGCGGAGCTCGCGCTGCGGCAGCTCCGGCATCTCGATGGCGGTCAGGCCGCGGTCATTCCACCGCAGCCGCACGGGCCCTGCGCGGGTCTCGAACAGCATCCCCCGAGTGTAGTCGTAGCGGGTCACCGAGCAACTCGGCCAAGTCCAACGCGTCGCGCAGGGCGTGACCGAAGTGGTCGTTGTTGAAGTAGACGAAAGAGTCGCCGCCGAACCGCGAGAGATCCTGCGCGAACGGGCGCAAGGCGCGCTTGCCGTAACGGCCGCGGTACTTGCCCGTGGCGCCGTGGAAACGCAGGTACCGGAAGCCCCCGGTGACGCGGGGCGGCTTCACGCGCACCAGATCGTGCTCGCAGAACGCGGCCCGGTGCGCGTCGAGCACCGCGCAGATCTCCTCGGTGTACCAGGCCGCGTCGCGGAACTCGACGGCGTGCCGGAGCCCCTTGTGGGGCAGTTTCGCCAAGAATTGCGCCAGTCGGTCCGGATCCGCCTTGTTCATCTGTGGAGGCAACTGCCAGAGCACCACCGAGAGCTTGCGGCCCAGGCGCAGGATCAGGTCGAAGTAGCGCTCGATGCCGGGCCCCGGATCCTTGAGCCGCTTCATGTGCGTGAGGTAGCGGCTGCCCTTGGCGACGAAGCGAAAGCCGGGTGGCGTCCCCTCGCGCCAGCCGTCCACCGCCGCGGCCGTGGGGAGGCGATAGAAGGTCGCGTTCAGCTCTACCGTGGAGAAGAGGCGCGCGTAGTGCTCGAGCCAGCGCCTCGCCGGAAGCCCGCGCGGATAGAAGACGCCGCGCCAATGGCTGTAGACATAGCCGCTGGTGCCCAGATGGATCACGCGATCAAGGTGGGTACATTCCGGGCATGGCGCACGTCGAGCTTCCCACCGCGACGCCGCTGATCCCGGAGCGGCCCACGCTGATCAAGCTGCGGGCTGCCGCGGCCGGCTGCACCGCATGCCCGCTCTACAAGACCGGCACGCAGACGGTCTTCGGCGAAGGCCTCGAGCAGGCCCGCGCCATCTTCGTGGGCGAGCAGCCGGGCGACAGCGAGGACAAGGCCGGCCGTCCCTTCGTCGGGCCCGCGGGCAAGCTGCTCGACCGCGCGCTGGAAGAAGCGGGCATCGATCGCAAGCTGGTCTACGTCACCAACACCGTGAAGCACTTCAAGTGGACGGCGCGCGGCAAGCGCAGGCTGCACGAGAAGCCCAACGCGCGCGAGATCGCCGCCTGCCGGCCCTGGCTCGATGCCGAGCTTGCGGTGCTGCAGCCGGAGGTGGTGGTCTGCCTGGGAGCGACGGCGGCGCAGGCGTTGCTGGGCAGGACGTTTCGCGTGACGAAGAGGCGCGGCCAGATCCTCCGCCACGAGCTGGCTGCCGCGGTGATGGCGACGGTACACCCGTCCTCCATCCTGCGCGCCCCCGACGACGAGGCGCGCCACCGCGAGATGGAGCTGTTCGTGCGCGACCTCCGCGCGGTCGCGCCGCTGTTGGGTCATTAGTCCCTGGTTGCGCGCTCCGCGGCGGCGCGGGCCGCCTTCTTGTCGGAGAGCCCGCGGGCGCGCAGCGCCTTGAACTCCTTCTCGAACTCGTGCAGCTCCTCCTCGGAGGCATTCTCCAGGTCGGCGAAGACGTTGCGCGCCGAGCGCTGCACCCGGATGAGCTCGTCGAGCTTGAGCTGGATGGCCTTGCCGTCCCGGTTCTGCGTCGCCTGGATGAGGAACACCATGAGAAACGTCACCACCGTGGTGCCGGTGTTGATCACCAGCTGCCAGGTGTCCGAGAAGTGGAACATCGGACCGGAGACGGCCCACGCCAGGACCACCAGCAGCGCGAGGAGGAAGGCGCGGTGCGACCCCACCACCGCCGCTACCTTGCAGGAGAAGTCGCGGAACCAGCTCTCGCGCGTCGGCTCGCCCATGCTTTCAAGTTGGCCGTCCTTCGGCCGATCGCAACCCTTACGCGAGTCGGAAATGCTCGAACTCGACCGCCACGCCGGGGGACCAGTGACAGAGATCCGGCCTGCCGAGCGGGCGCAGCCCTGCCGCTCGGGAGAGCGATTCGCGCAGCTCGGCGGGCTGCGCGGCGAAGAGTTGCCACGGCTCGTGCTGCACCGCTCCATGCCAGAGGAGCGGCCCCGCGGCCCGCGAGTAGAG
>DASRTX010000470.1:0-6995 GCA_035655715.1 Myxococcales bacterium
ACTTCGCGGTGGCCGCGCAGCGGGCGCTGGGCGGCGATCGCGACCTGGTTCCCGAGTCGGCAAAGGACGCCCTTCCCAAGGGCGATGGCGTCTGGAACGTCCTGCGCGTGAAGGTCGACGCACTAGACGAGAACGAGTGGCCGGGGCTGCCGGAGGGGCCGTTCTACCTGCACAACCCCATCGAGGTGGTGCGCTGGTCGCGCGGCGAGGAGTACCTGCACGACATCGGCGACGGCCACCTCTCGCGCTGCGCTCTGGGCGTGGAAGCGGTCGGGCACGACGTGCAGCCCGGCGAGGACAACGCGCACCAAGTGGACGCCATCCTCCGATCCGCGCCGCTCAAGGGCTGCGAAAGGCTGGTGGAGCTGGCCCACGACCCGGCCTTCGCCCCCCTCGGCAAAGGGTACGCCGACAAGGACGTGGTCATCGCCTTGCAGCGCGCGCTCAAGAAGCTGGGCTTCGACATGGGCCGCTTCGGCCCCGATCGCGACGGGATCGACGGCGACTACGGCAAGACCTGCGTCCGGGTGGTGACGAAGTTCCAGGGCCAGCTGAAGCAGGACGCGAAGGGGCTTGCGGAGCTGGGCCACACCGCAGAGGACGTGCAGGAGAGCGGCTCGGTGGACTGGCTCACGCTGATGGCGCTGGACGGCGCCGCGCTGGCGCTGGAGGCTGCGCCGGCCCCGAAGCCGCCCGCGCCGCCCGCCGATGCTTCGCCTCCGCCGCGGCCCGAGCCCACCCCCATCACCGCCCCTCCTGCGGCCTGGGTGTTCGACGGGGTCAACAAGCAGCTCTCGGTGGGGTTCGGGCTGCGGCTCTACCAGGCGCTGATGCGCTGGCGCTTCAACGACAAGGGCCAGGGCACCGGCTATTCGGCGGCGGCCAGCTTCGCGGACTACGAGGTCTACAAGAAGGAATGCGAGGCCACCATCCCCGGGCTCGCCGGCGGCGTGAGCGAATGGCCGAAGCTCGAGGCCTTCTCCTTCCTCGAGCCGGACGACACCGTCGATCTCAAGGGGGGCGCGAAGGGCGGCAAGTTCAACGTCTTCGGCGTCAACTGGACCGGCGACGGCTACACCAACTGCTGCAACTCGCAGCTGGCCGCGTTCTTCGTCGCGCTGGGTAGCCGCGACATGTTCGTGCAGCGAAAGGCCTCGGGCGATCCGGTGACCTACTGGGCGGGCGCCGAGGACAAGAAGCGGTACCCCGGCAAGCAGGACCAGGTGATCACGCTCGCGAGCAGCAAGAAGAAGCGGGCGATGGCGGCGTTCGAGTGCGTGGTGGTGGGGAACACCGACGGCATCGTGGCCAAGGCCGACGCGGGCCGCGGCTCGGGAGTGCTGGCGGCGAAGCTCCTGGACATCGGTTCCGCCATCGCCGCCAAGACCTCCAAGGGTGCGGACTACGACGGCGGCTACACCGTCGATCTGGAAGTGTGGCGCAAGGCGCGCATCGGAGACTGGGCCAACTACGACCACCACTCCTGGCTGGTGGGCGACATCTGCTACGGCGTCTGGTTCTCCGACGAGCCGGCGCCGAAGAAAGGCGAGCCCGCGCCGCAGGGGTTCATCAACCAGTCCTCGCTGGTGGGCGATTCCTTCGCCGGCCTTTCGGCCACCGCCGCGATGAGCGACGACCCCGGCGAGCTGAGCGACGAAGCCTGCGACTGGGCGACCAGGAACGAGGCGAAGCTCGAGGAGCGCATCGAGTCGATCTACGCGCTGGCGGGCAAGGCCGACGTCAGACTCCGGGTAAAGGGCAAGAAGGGCGAGACCTCCCGGCCGGTGGCCAAGGTGCAGGTGGTGGGCATCGGCGTCTTCAGCGCCAACGGGCTCTGGAGCACCAAGCGGCGCGCGGTCCACGGCAAGGTCTACGAGATGAAGACCGAGTTCTCGGAGAAGGCCGACGAGTTGGCCGCCGTCACCAAGGTGCTGCAAGGCGGCAAGCTCTCCGCCAAGGAGAAGGAGAAGTACGCCTCCGCGGTTGCGCCCTACGAGAGCCTCTCCAAGGACGACAAGAAGGCGAAGCTGAAAGAGAAGCGGCAGGAGCTGGCCGACTTGATCCGGCCCGCCGACCATTGGGAGGACAAGACCGACGGCAACAAGAGCTGGCGCATGCGCGGGATCTCCAACAAGTGGGCCGCGCCCGACGCCGGCGACCCCGTCGCCTTCGCCCGCTTCTATGCCAGGTTCGGGGGACCGCCGGTCAGCAACCGGCTCTCGCGCTGAGCTCGCGCGGTCGGCGGAAGGAACCGCGCTAGAGTGAGCCATGCTCCTGCTCGCCCTGCTGCTCTCCGCGGCCTCGCCCCAGTTCGACACCATCGTCGGCCCGCGCTGGACACAGGACGGCGCCGCCCTCGTCTACGAAGGGGACATCCTCGTCGCCGAGAACGAGGACGGGTCGCGCCCGCGCGAGCTGGCTCCGGCCTACGCGTTCGACGTGGTGGCTGCGCCCAGCGGCGAGGTCCAGCGCGTCTTCCGCAAGGCGAAGAACCTCACCGGTCCCGACTCGACCGACGCGCGCGGCGAGTCGCTGTGGTCCTCCGCCCAGGAAGCGGATGCCTTCGGCGCCTGGCTGCGGCAGCACCCGGTGCTGGCTCCGCCGGCCTCGCAGCAGATCCGCTTCGATTCCGGGCAGAAACGCTCGCGGCCGCTCCCGCTGCGCGTCGGTTCGCGCACCGTGCCGCTGATCGAGGAGAGCGGCGCGCGGGAGACGCAGCGCCTGCTGGCCGGCGAGGCGCAGCTCTTCGCGGGCGCGCCCGCGCCGAAGGGGGATTTCACCCGCGCCTCCGAAGTCTCCCTCTCCGCGTCGCCCGACGGCGCGAGGGTGGCCGTGCTGTGGACGCTGGAGTTCGCGCGTGAGGCGGGCAATACCGCCAACGTCATCGCTCGCAGCCAACTGGCGGTGATCGGTGAGCGCGGCGTCGGCGGCCTCGATCTGCTCGATGCGGGCGCCGGGGCCTCCGCGGACGCCCTGGCCCGCAAGCTCACCGAGGCGGGCTTCCGCGTCGCCCATCGGGGCAAGGCGCAGAAGCAGCGACCCGAGAGCGCGGTCTACTTCACCGATGGTTTCGAGGCCGACGCGCGCGAGGCGGCCAGGCTGGTCGGCGCCAAGGTGGTGGAAAAGGCCACCTGGAACACCCCCTTCGCCATCACCGTGGCGGCGGCCCGCTGAGCGGCCGGGCGCGAGCGCCCTTGATTCCCGGACGGGGAGCGCCTACACCCGCCCTCGATGCGACTGCCCGTCCTCGACCGCCTCATCCTCGGTGCGCAAAAGCCCGCCCGCTACGCGGGGGGCGAGCTGAACGCCGTGCGCAAGGACCTGGCGGCGGCGCGGGTGAAGTGGGCGCTGGCCTTCCCCGACACCTACGAAGTGGGGATGAGCAACGTGGGCTTCCGCCTGCTCTACCATGCGCTCAACGAGCGCCCTGACGTGGCCTGCGAGCGCGTCTTCATGCCCTGGCCGGACATGGAGCGCGCGCTGAAGGCCGAGGGCCAGCCGCTCTTCTCCATCGAGAGCCGCGCGCCGCTGCGCGCCTTCGACGTCGCCGGGTTCACGCTGCAGTTCGAGCTCTGCTACACCACGGTGCTGGCGATGCTGGAACTGGGCGGCATCGCGCTCCACTCCTCCGACCGCCGCCGCGACGATCCGCTCATCCTTGGGGGCGGCCCCTGCGCGTACAACCCCGAGCCCATCGCCGACTTCTTCGACGCCTTCGTGGTCGGGGAGGGCGAGGAGGTGGTGCACGAGATCAGCGACGTGGTGGCGGCGTGGAAGCCCACCGGCGCGCCCCGCGGCGATCTGCTCTGGACGCTGGCGGAGATCCCCGGCGTGTACGTGCCCTCGCTCTTCCGGGTGCACTACCACCCCGACCGCACCATCGCCCGGTACGAGCCGCTCAAGCCCGGCTACGAGAGCATCGTCCGCCGCGTCATCCCCGACCTCAACCTGGTGCCGCAGGCCGAGAAGCCCATCGTGCCCTTCATGCAGGCGGTGCACGACCGGCTGCCACTGGAGATCCAGCGCGGCTGCACGCGCGGCTGCCGCTTCTGCCAGGTGGGCATGATCACGAGGCCCACGCGCCAGCGCGACCCCAACGACGTGCGGCGCATCGCCGAGAAGGGTCTCGAGTCCACCGGCTACGAGGAGGTGGGCTTCCTCTCGCTCAGCGCCGGCGACTACTCCTGCATCGACGGGGTGCTGGAGGACTTCTTCGACGAGTTCGGGCCGGAGAACGTGGGCATCTCGCTGCCCTCGCTGCGCACCGAGACCATGTCGGACCGGCTGGCGCAGCAGATCAAGCGGGTGCGCAAGAGCGGCTTCACGGTGGCGCCCGAGGCCGCCACCGAGCGCATGCGCCGCGTGATCAACAAGGGCAACGCGGAGAAGGACCTGCTGCACGCGGTGGACACCATCTTCGCCGCGGGCTGGGACCTGGTGAAGTTCTACTTCATGATCGGGCTTCCCACCGAGCGGGACGAGGACGTGCACGCCATCGTCACCCTCTGCGCCGAGGCGCTGCGCCGCGGGAAGAAGCTGAACCCACGCGCGGAGATCAACGTCGGCATCTCCACCTTCTGCCCCAAGCCCTTCACGCCCTTCCAGTGGGACCCGATGATTTCGCTTTCGGAGACGCAGCGGAAGCAAGGCATCCTGCGCGACGACGTGCGCAAGCTGGGGCGCGGCTACCGCGACCTGCACGTCAAGCCACACGACGCCCGCCAGGGTGCGCTGGAAGGCGCGCTGGCGCTGGGCGACCGGCGGCTCTCCACGGCGGTGCTGCACGCGTATCAGGCGGGTCAGCGCCTTGACGGCTGGACCGAGCACTTCCGCCTCGAGGCCTGGCACGACGCCTTCGCGCACGCCGAGCGCGAGCACGGCGTGGGCCTGCACTTCTTCGCCCACCGCGAGAAGGGCAAGGACGAAGTCCTCCCCTTCGATCACATCGACTGCGAGGTCACCAAGCCGTATCTCTGGAAGTCGCGGATGGGCGCGCTCAAGGAAGCGCAGATCCCCGACTGCGCGTACGGCGAGGAGATCTGCACCGCCTGCGGCGCCTGCGACTACGAGGTGGTGGACACCATCGTCTACCACCCCAGGGACTATCGCCGGCAGCCGGCGCGCGATCCCGAGCCGCTCCCTGCCGAGCGGACGCTGCTGCGATTGCGCTACGCGAAGGAAGGCATGGCGGTGGCGCTCAGCCATCTGGAGACCATGACCGCGCTGCTCCGCGCCTTCCGCCGCGCGAAGCTGTCCATCCCGCACTCGCAGGGTTTCCATCCCAAACCAAAAGTCAGCTTCGGGCCGGCCTGCCCGGTGGGAACGGAGAGCCGCGCGGAGTACCTGGATCTGGAATTGTTCGGCGTGCAGGACGCTGCCGCGGTGGCGACGCGGCTGCGCACGGAGCTGCCGGAGGGCTTCCGGCTCGTCTCCTGCGAGCCGCTGGCGGCGGGCGGCGAGTCGCTGACGCGGATCATTCGCGGCATCGCCTACCGGGTGGAGTTGCCGGAGAGCGCGCCCGAGGCGTTTGGCCGCCTGGCCGAGTTCGCGGCGCAGGCAGAGGCCACCGTGCTGCGCGAGCGCGAGGGCAAGAAAGCGGTGCTCATCGACCTCAAGAAGGCCGTCGACGGCCTCGCCGCCACGGGGGAGCGGGAGATCCGCTTCACGCTGCGCGCGGGCGAGGCAGAGGCGGTGGCCCGCCCCTCGGAACTGCTGGCGGCGCTGTTCGGCGCGGAGGCGACGCGCCCCGGCGTCGCGCGCATCGTGCGCGAGGACGTGATCTTCGGGACGCCGGCGGCGTGAGGCCGAAATTCGGGGACACGATACGTAATTCGTCCGACCCGGCGGCCCAATGTCCGTAGGACGAATTACGTATCGTGTCCCCGAATTTCCCTGCTGCCGGTGTTGTCGGCGTAGCTCTGGCTACACATCCCGTGTCGTCCATTCTTGCGGCACCCCGATCCCGATGCTACGCTGTTGCCATTCGCCCTGATGGTAGTTTTTACAGCCATCGGGGCCTCACGGCGTCCTTGACGGCGGAGGCGGCGCGCAGCCGCGCACCTCCGGTGCCTCTGGGCGCGATGAGCGAGGCTGGGTGGCCGTGCCAGGTTCACTCTCCGATTTGATGATGTGGCGCCCGCTGGGCGCCGAGCCGCCGTCGCGCCATCTGCGTGCGACCGCGCAAGAAGGATCTTTCGATGTCCAACATCCTGGTGATCAACGCCTCGGGTCAGGAGACCCGCGTGGCGCTGATCGAGCAAGGGACGATTTCTGAGTACTACCTGGAGCGAAAGAACGAGAAAGGAATAGTCGGCAACATCTACAAAGGCAGGGTGGTCCGGGTCCTTCCCGGAATGCAGGCAGCATTCGTCGACATCGGCCTGGACAAGGCTGCCTTCCTGTACGTCGGCGACATCGTCGCAGACCCCAGCTTCCCCGGCTTCTCCGAGGAGATGGACATCAAGGCCGGCTCGGTCGAAGGCGATCCGCTGGACGCGGAAGACCTTCCCGAGCCCTCGGAAGAGGCGCTGGCCCAGGCCACCGAACAGCCACCCGAACCCGCGTCCGAGGCGTCCGCGGTGGCGCCCGTTGCCGAGCCTGCCGCGGAGACCCCTCCTTCTCGCGAAGCCGATGCGGGCGCTGCAGCACCCGAGGTCGCCGCCGCAGCTGAGCCGCCCCCCGCTCCCGTCCCCGCAGAGGCGGCGGCGGGCGCGGTCTCCGCCGAGCCCTCCGAGATCGTCGATCTCAATCCCGAGGAGGCCATCGAGGAGGAAGAGGAGGACGACGAAGGGGACGACGAGGAACTGGACGAGGCCGACGCCGCCCATGCGGCCGCCGAAGAGGCGTTCGCCGCCGAGCAGGCGGCAGAGCAGACCCCGACAGAGGCTTCCGCCGGCGAGGCATCTCCGACGGAAGGCGCGCCGGAGCCGGCGGCGGCCGAAGCGCCGTCCGCCGAGGCTGGCGCGCGCGGAGTTCCCGGCGAGCAGCGCCCCGCG
>DASRTX010000471.1:0-3611 GCA_035655715.1 Myxococcales bacterium
GCCACGGCGAATCCCTCCTCCAGGTGCGCGAACGTGACCACCACCATGGGACGGCCGCCGAAGACGCGCCGCACGAACGGAACGTTGTACTCGCCTGCCTCCTCGTCGAAGAGGTGCGCGCCGGCCACGTGGGCATGTCCGCGGGCCAGCGTCTTGAGCGCGGCGTCGCTGGCCGCCGAGATCCAGCGCAGCCGCAGCCCGGGCCAACGCGCTTCGACGCGTGAGGCCAGCACCGCCAGGCCCGGATCGCAACCCGTCACCAGCACGTTGCCTTCCATGGCGGAGAGCTGGCTGAGCGTGTGCAGCGGCGCCTGCTGACCGCTCTTGCGCGCCCTGCCCACCAGCGCGTCCGCCGCCGAGACCAGCGCCAGCGGATCGCCGAGGCGCAGGGCATGCGCCACCCAGCGGCCCGCCACCGATCCCACCACCGCGCGCTGCGGAGTCTTCTCCTCCACCGCCGAAGCCAGCTCCGCGGTGAGCTCCCCGCCCTCCTCGTGCAGCCAGAAGAGGTTCTCCAACCTGCAGCCGAGTACCCGAGCCAGGCGCAGGGCGATCAGCGTGGAGGGCTGGCCCCGCCCCGATTCCAGCACGCTGAGGGTCTGCCGGCTGATGCCCGCGCGCTCGGCCAGCTCACTCTGGGTGAGGCCGCTGGCCTGCCGCGCGCGTTTGAGTCCCGTCTCCAGTCTGGCCATGCGCTGGACGTGTCACGCGGCCGCGGGGTCGCTGTCAACCTTGGAGGTTGCGCGCGCCCTTCGTCCGGGAGAGCATCGCACGGATGGCAACGCACCGGCGGCTCTTCGAGGCTCCTCCCGCGGAGTTCATCGGCGCGCGCAACGCGCTGGCCCGCGAGCTGCGCGACGCGGTCAAGGCCGACGAGGCGAAGGAAGTGGCCGCGATGCGCAAGCCGCCCGCCACGCTCTGGATCGCCAACCAGTTGGGCCCCCGCCACCGCGCGCAGGCGAAGGCGCTGGTCGAAGCCACGCGCAAGCTCGAGAAGACGCAGGCCGGCGGGTCAGGCGATCTGCGCGGCGCCATGCAGGAGCAGCGCGAGTCGCTGCAGAAACTGATGGAGGCGGTGGGCCCCATCGCAGCCGAGATCGAGGCGCACATCACACCCGAGGCGCAGCGGCGCATCCAGACCACCGTCCAGACGGCGGCCGCCACCGAACCGGATTCGCTGCTGGAGGGCACGCTCGCACAGGAACTGGAAGCCACGGGTTTTGGCGAACTGCTGGGCAAGGCTCCTCCGCCCGCGCCGGCGGCGCAGGCGCCGAAACAGCGGGAACGAACCAGGTCGCAGGAGGCGAAGCCCGACAAGAAGGCCGAGGCCGCAGCCCGCCGCGCCCGCGCCGAGCACGCCCGGTCTTTGAAGAAAGCAGAAGCCGAAGCGAAGCGCCTGGATCAGCGGGCTCGCGCCACCGAGAGCAAGACGGCCGCCGCGCAAGCCGCGGCCGATCGGGCGCGCAAGATCGCCGAACAGGCGCAGAAAGTTGCCGCCGAAGCCCGCGGACGCGCAAACGAGGCCGCCGCCCGCGCCCTCGAGCTCCGAAAGACAGTGTCGGACTAAGTCACGAAATCCGCGCTCACACGCGTCACTCGCACCCGTCACCCGTTCTCGAACCACCAGGCTTCAGCCGGCCCTCTGCATCTCCACCGTCGCGTGCGGATCTCTCGCCGAGGCCTTACCGCCCTCGAAGATCGCAAACCGCGTTGCCAACGCTCCCAGATTTCCCAGCACGCCCGCCGCAATCCACCCCCACCTCGGCTTCCGCGGGAAGAGCGACAGGATCAGGCTGGCCGTCTTGCACGCCTTCGCGGCCCTCCACAGAGCTCCGGAGATCCCGCGGTGCAGCGGCAGCGCCACCCGCTCCACGCGCCCCACCTCGTGCTCCAGCGCGATGTCGTTGAGCAGCTCGGCCAGCTTTCCCGCCACCGCCATCCGGCGCACCACGCGCTGTTCGCGCGGCCGCAGCGGCAGCATCTCCAGCGCGCCCGCCGCGCTGGCGGCCGCCGAGGCCACGAACACCGGCGGCAGCGTGGTGCGCGCCTGCTGCCAGAGCGGCACGGCCGTGTTCGCCAGCAGCACGCCGGTGTAGCTGGTCAGCGGAAGCCCCAAAACGCCCGCCGCCACCGAGACGGCATCGCCGATACGCCCCGGCAGCAGGGACGCTGTCGCCGCGCCGCCGAACGCGGTGAGGAGCCAGCTCCCCAGGTTCATGGGCGAAGTGGGTCGGAACACGCGGAGCATGTAGATGAAGCGCTTGCGGATCCCCAGATCCTGGATGAGCAGCGCGGCGCTCGCCATCGCGCCGCCCACCGCGATGAGCCTTCCAGCCCTGCCGATGTGCACGAGCGACCGCCTGCGCAGCAGCGACGCCGCCGCGACTGCCGCCGAGGCGCCGGCCAGGCCGCCCACGTAGAAGTAGGTGGGGATGGCCCACTTCCACACCGTCTCCTTGAGCAGCGGCAGCCCGTAGTAGGAATCGGTCTCGGCCGTGGCCTCGCCGCGCGCGGGCCGCGTCTCGAAGGGCCGCGCCTCGTCGAGGGTGGCCACCGTCTGCTGCGCACCTTCCCCACGCAATTCCCCCAGCGCCGGGTCGATGTTGCGCCCGTCGGTGGGGCGCGGCTGCACCAGTTCGGGCGTTCTCATGGCGTCACCACCGCGGCCAGCACCAGCGCGGCCAGGCCCACTGCGGCGGCGCCCATCGACGTCCAACTCCGCTTCGACCGCTTGGTCGGCACCACCGGATCCGGCGGGAGGTTGTACTTCTCGGGCTTGTCGCAGAGCAGGAAGAAGGCGTTGAGCCCGCCCGTGCCCGGCTGGCTCTGCTCGTCCTCTCCATAGAGGTACGCCTCCCGCATGCCTCGCGCCTGCAACTCCTCCACGCGCTCGCGCGCCTTGACCCGCAGCTCCACCAGATCGCCGTACTGGATCGATCCGGTGGGGCAATGCTTGGCGCAGGCGGGCGTGAGGTCCGCCTTGAGCCGGTCGTAGCAGAGCGTGCACTTCCAGGCCCGGCCGTCGTCTTCCCGGCGGTCCACCACGCCGAAGGGGCAGGCCGACACGCAATAGCCGCAGCCGTTGCAGATGTCGGGCTGCACGTAGATGCTGCCGAACTCGGTGCGGACGATGGAGCCGGTCGGGCACGCCTCCAGGCATCCGGCGCGCGCGCAGTGCTTGCAGACGTCGGACATCATCAGCCAGGAGAAGTTCCCGGCGATGGTGCCGCCCAGCGGCACGGGCCGCTCCACGAAGGAGACGTGGCGCCAGGTGGAAGATCCCAGGTGGCCAGTGTTGTCGTAGGAGAGGCCGGTGAAGCTGAAGCCGTCGTCCGGCAGCTGGTTCCACTGCTTGCACGCCACCTCGCAGGCCTTGCACCCGATGCAGAGCGTGGTGTCGGTGAAGAAGCCCTTCATCCCCTCACTCCTTGGAAGGCTCGTGCTGCAACGGCTGCTGCTTGAACGGCCGCAGCCCGATGATGTCGCGCGGCATCGACAGCTCCGGCAGCTCGCGGTATCCGCTCACCGCCGCCCGCCGCGCGCGCCCACGCCGGCCGGGGCGGATGTCGCCGGTCAGCGCCTTCGATTCCTGGATGTGCACGTTGGGATCC
>DASRTX010000472.1:0-4979 GCA_035655715.1 Myxococcales bacterium
CTGCACGTCGCCCATCTCGCCTTCGAGCTCGGAACGGGGCACCAGCGCCGCCACCGAGTCGATGACCACCAGATCCACCGCGCCGGAGCGCACCAGCGTCTCGGTGATCTCCAGCGCCTGCTCGCCGGTGTCGGGCTGGGAAATGAGCAGCTCTTCCACCTTGACGCCCAGCTTGCGGGCGTAGGTGACGTCGAGCGCGTGCTCGGCGTCGATGAAGGCCGCGCAGCCTCCCTGCGCCTGCACCTGCGCGATGGCGTGCAGGGTGAGCGTGGTCTTGCCGGAGCTCTCCGGTCCGAAGATCTCGATCACCCGGCCTCGCGGGTAGCCGCC
This sequence comes from Myxococcales bacterium, assembly GCA_035655715.1. GTDB lineage: Bacteria > Myxococcota > Myxococcia > Myxococcales > 40CM-4-68-19 > 40CM-4-68-19. The sequence continues at coordinate 331 of DASRTX010000472.1, forward strand.
GCAGCCGAGCGCGATGTCGAGGCCCAGCGACCCGGTGGGAATGGTGGCCACCGGTTGCGCCATCTCCTCCTCGCCGAGCCGCATCACCGCGCCCTTGCCGAACTGCTTCTCGATGGCCCCGATGGCCGCAGCCACTGCCTTCAGCTTCTCCGACACCTTGCTCATGCTCCCTCCCTGGGAACCTCTCCGGGCGATGCGCCCGGAGATTTTCGCGCCGCCACCTTGCGGGCGATGACCAGCGCCGACTCCCGCGCGGGCGGCGCCTCCGCCACGGGGCGATCCAACGCGCGCAGTGCCGCCGCCTCGCCGACGTGCTCATCCGTCACCGGACCCGCCCCCTGGAGATCGGCGATGGTGCGCGCCAGCTTGAGGATGCGGTCGTGAGCGCGGGCCGAGAGCTTCATGCCGTCGATCAGCTCGCCCAGCTTCGCCGTCGCCTCGCGAGTGGCGTCGCACAAGCGCCGAAGGGAGCGGCCGCCGAGCTGCGCGTTGCAGTAGACGCCGGCAAGGCCGCGGAAGCGCTCCCGCTGGATGCCGCGCGCCCGCTCCACCCGGGCGCGAACCGCGGCCGACGACTCTCCTTCCGGCGACGCGAGCAGGTCGGCGGAGGAGAGCTGCCGGACTTCGACGTGCAAGTCGAATCGATCGAGGATGGGGCCCGAGATGCGCCTGCGGTAGCTCTCCTGCGCCGGCAGCGTGCACCGGCAGCGCCCGGGTACCCCGTCGGCGGCATGGCCGCAGGGGCAGGGATTCATGGCGCCCAGCAGCATGAAGCGCGCGGGCATCGAAGCGCGGTCCCTGGCGCGCACGAGCGAAACCTCGCCGTCCTCCAGAGGCTGGCGGAGGGCCTCCAGCGCGGCGCGCCCGAACTCAGGCAGCTCGTCGAGGAAGAGAACGCCGCGGTGCGCGAGCGAGATCTCCCCGGGGCGGAGCGGCGAACCGCCGCCGATCAGGCCTGCGACCGAAATGGTGTGGTGGGGCGCGCGGAAGGGCCGCGCCGTGAGCAGACCCGCGTTGGCCTTCAGGCGGCCAGCCACCGACCAGATGGAGGTGGCCTCCACCGCTTCTTCGAAGGACATGGCGGGCAGGAGCCCCGGCAGCCGGCGCGCCAGCATGGTCTTCCCCGCTCCCGGAGGACCGATGAACAGCGCGTTGTGTCCTCCGGCAGCGGCGATTTCCAGCGCCCACTTGGCGGTTTGCTGGCCGCGCACCTCCGTGAGGTCTAGCGGCGACGGCGTCGCCTCTGAGGCGCTTGGAACCGCCGGGCGGCTGGAGCTGGTGCCGCACCAGACCTCCGCCGCCTCTGCAAGGCTCCTCGCGCCATGGACCCGGAGCCCCTGGACGAGCGCGCCCTCGCAGGCGTTGTCCTCGGGCACGATCAGTGTGGTGAAGCCCAGGCGGCGCGCCTCGAGGGCGATGGGCAGCACTCCGCGCACCGGCAACACGTTGCCGGAGAGCGTCAGCTCGCCTACCGCCAACGCCGAGGGCGGCTGCTCGGGCGGCAACACGCCGGAGGCGCCCAGCACCCCGAGCGCGATGGCCAGGTCGAAGCCGGACCCGTGCTTCGGAAGATCGCCAGGGGCGAGATTGACGGTGATCTTCTTCTGCGGGAGCTGGTAGCCACTGTTGCGGATGGCGGTGAGCACACGCACCCGCGCGTCGTTGCAGGCGAGGTCGGGCAGGCCGACCAGGTGGAAGCCGGGCAGGCCGAGCGAGAGATCGACCTGCACCTCCACCGGGAGCGCGCCGGCGCCTGCGATTGCGGCGCTGTGGAGTGACGAGTGCACGCGACCGCTCCTTGCGAGCCGCGTGCCGGCGCCGGCGCAGAGGGAGCGGGCGCGGCGGAGTCCCAAATCGAGGCTCCCATTCCGGACACCCCTGTCCAGATCGCGCCAGAAAAAAATTTTTTTATTTTTTTCGAACCGGGCCGAAGGGGGGCCGGGTGGTCTCAGTCCCAGCGCGACAGCCGGCTGCGGCGTGAGACGTTGGGCGTGAAGAAGCCAAGCAGAAGCATCGCCACCCCGAACGCCCCGGCGCGCAGCAGCGGATGGCCCGCGGCGGCGATGGCCGTGGCGATCGATCCGAGGAAGACGGCGGCCGCCGCGGCTCCAGCCACTACGCGCGCCCGCACTGTCGGCAAGAGCGCAAGCAGTTGCAGGCCCAGCGGCGTCCGATTCAACCCCCGCCCTTTCCACCAGGACAGCCTCGCTAGCTCGCGCTCGGCCACTTGTTGCGCGATGGCCTCGCCGAGGGCGCGCTGCGCGTCCGCGGCGGGAGGCGCCGGCTGCTCCGCCTGTCTGCGCGCCCACAGCTCCGCGTTCCATGCCCGCACGTCTTCGCCGGTCAGGGACGCCTGGCAGTTGATGCAGCGCTCCGAGAAGCGCGTGTTGTCGGCCTCGCAGCCCGGGCAGCGCAGGAACGGCTGCTCGCCGACGTCCACCTCGAGCGCAAGCCCCGAAGGCTCGCCCCTGAAGCGCGAGCGAGTCGCGACCTCGGCGGCCGGACCCGGGGCCGGCGCGCGCCGCCGCTCCAGCTTGAGGAAGCGCGTCAGGCGCCCGGCCATCAGCGCACCATCGCGAGCCGCTGCGCCGCCGAGGCGGGGCGCGTGCGGCTCCTGGACCACTCGCGCAGTCGCCCGATCTCCTCCCCCATGGTGGCGGAGATGGGGAACGTTTCCTGAAGGCACTTCATCACGTGGGCCTGCCGCAGATCGCAGCCCTCGGCGAACGCGTAGTACATGCCGGCGATCACCGCCTGCTCGATCTCCGAGCCGGAGAAGCCTTCCGCGGCGGTGGAGAGGGCGTCCAGATCGAAGGCCTGCGGATCGCGCTTTCGCCTCTGCAAGTGGATGCGGAAGATCTCGTGTCGCTCGGCGCTGCTGGGCAGGTCGATGAAGAAGATCTCGTCGAACCGGCCCTTGCGCAGCAGCTCGGGCGGCAGCGCCTCGATGCGGTTGGCAGTCGCCACGACGAAGACGGGCGCGGTCTTTTCCTGCAGCCAGGTGAGCAGCGAGCCGAAGACGCGCGCGGAGACGCCGCTGTCGGTGACGGCCGCGCCGGCGCTGCCCGCCAGCGCCTTCTCGATCTCGTCGATCCACAGCACCGCCGGCGAGACGCTTTCGGCCACGCGGATGGCACGACGCAGGTTTTCCTCCGACGAACCGATCAGCGAGGAGAAGATGCGCCCCAGATCCAGCCGCAAGAGCGGCAGCGCCCACTGCGTGGCGATGGCCTTGGCGGTGAGGCTCTTGCCGCAGCCCTGCACTCCGAGGAGCAAAAGGCCCTTGGGATGCGGCAGTCCGAACCTGCGCGCCGCCTCGCCGAAGGCGCCGGTCCGCCCGTTGAGCCAGCCCTTGAGCTCGTCGAGGCCGCCCACCTGCCCGAGCCCGTCGTCCACGTTGACGAACTCCAGCAGGCCGCTCTTGCGGATCACCTGCCGCTTCTCGTCCAGCACCAGGCGGATGTCGTCCTTGTCGAGCACGCCGTCGTTGGCGATGGCCTTGGCGAAGGCGTTCTCCGCCTCCGAGAGGGTGAGGCCCTGGGCGGCCTTGATCAGCTGCTCGGCCTGCTCGCGGGAGAGATTGACGCGGGCCTTGTTGCCCTGCCGCACCACCCCGACGATCTCCTTGAGCAGCTGGTAGAGGTCCTGGAAGGACGGCAAGGGCACGTCGAGGACCGAGATCTCCTTCTCCAGCTCCACCGGGATGGTGAGCACCGGCGAGAGCAGCATCACCGTGGTGTAGGTGGACTTGAGATCCTGGGCCAGCTCACGGAGCGCGCGCACCACCGCCGGGTTGTCGAGGTACGCGTGGAAGTCCTTGAGCACCACCAGCGCGGGCTCGTTGAGCTTGGCGATGGCGGCCAGCACTTCGGCCGGATCGCGCGACTGATCGCTGATGGTAAGGCTACGCGACCCGGAGACGCGTCGCAGCCCACGCGTCACGGACCATTGCAACAGTGCCTTGCCGTGGCTCTGCGCCACGTCTGTGAGCACTGCGTCGAGCCGCTGTTCCTCCCAGGTCACCAGATAGATGAGCGGGTAGCGGGCCCGGATCAGCGTGTCCAGATCGGAGACGAACTTGGGAGTGCCCGCGGGCGGGAGGGTGTCCAGGGTCTCCATCTGCGCGCGCAGTGTATCAGAGCCGCGAGGCAGCCCGGCGCAGGCGCGCGGCCGCGTCTTCCACCTGCGCCAGGGGGAAGTCGAGGTGGGTGACGGCGCGGATGCGGCTGGCGCTGACCGCGTTGATCAGCACACCCTCCTTCTTCGCGCTCTCCACCAGCGCGGGCGCGTTGGCCACGTCGGCGAGCAGGATGTTGGTCTCCGGCGCGTGCCAGGAGAGCGGCACGGCGGCGGCCAGGCGCTTGGCGCTTTCATGGTCCTCGGCCAGCCGCTCCAGATGGTGGTCGAGCGCGTACATTCCCGCTGCCGCAAGCACACCAGCCTGCCGCAGCCCACCTCCCAGGCGCTTGCGCAGCCGGCGGATGATCTTCGTCCGCTCGCGCGAGCTGGCCACCACCGATCCTGCCGGCGTGCCCAGGCCCTTGGACAGGCACACGCTCACGCTGTCGGCCTTCTCGCACCACTTCAAGAGCGGGATGCCGGTGGCCACGTGCGCGTTCCACAGCCGCGCGCCGTCGAGGTGCACCGAG
>DASRTX010000473.1:0-11362 GCA_035655715.1 Myxococcales bacterium
TGATGGCCATCGGCGGCTTCCTCGCCCTGCTCCAGCGCGACGCCGGCGAGAAGCAGTCTGCCACCATCCGCAAGGCGCAGGAGCAGGTGCAGCGCGTGGCGCGCATCGTGGAGGGCATGTTGCAGTTCGCCGTCCAGGAGCGGGCGGTGCAGGGTCGCAGGTTCGAGCTCGCCGGGCCGGTACGCAACGTGCTGCAGAAGTACGCGCCCGAGTTGCGAGAGGGGCAGATCGAGCTCTCCTCCGAGATGGAGGCGCAGATGCGCGACGCCGAGGGCGACCCCACCCAGATCGAGCAGGTGGTGGATCACCTGGTGCGCAACGCCATCCAGGCCATGCCGCACGGCGGGCGGCTGCACGTCCAGGTCGGTGCGGTGGGCGGCGACTCGCTCAAGCTGGTGGTCGCCGACAGCGGCCGCGGCATCGCCCCGGCCATGCGCGAGCGCATCTTCGACCCCTTCTTCTCTACCAAGGAAGGCACCCGCGGCGCCGGGCTGGGCCTCTCCATCTCCCACAGCATCGTCGAGGCCCACCACGGCCGCATCCTGGTGGAGAGCGTCGAAGGCCACGGATCCACCTTCACCGTCGTTCTACCGGCCGCAGCCGCGGCCGCGCACTTGAGCTAGGGGGCGTGATGAGCGAGTCGAAGCCAAACGAGCTGATGGAGGAGGCCGAGCTTCTGGCGCCCGGCCTGATCCACGAGCTCCGCCACCCGCTGATGGGGATGTTGGGCGGTCTCGAGCTGCTGGCCCGGCGCATCCCCGCGGTGTGCTCGACGCAAGAGTGGCAGATGCTCAACGAGCAGGCCACGCGCATGGACGAGCTGCTGCGCACGTACCAGGACCTGTTCGCGGGCGCCGCGGTGAAGCCTGCTCCTTTCGCGGTTGACGAGACCGTGCGGCGCGCCGTCTCGCTGCTCAACCCGCGCATCCGCAGGCTGGGGCCGCGCTTCTCGCTGCAGGCCAGCCCGGGCCCGGTGATGGCGCTCGGCGCGCCGCCGCTCCTGGTCCATGCAGTCACCAATCTGATGGTCAATGCGCTGGATGCGGTGGAAGAGAGGGGCGGCGAAGCGCGGCTCCAAGTGCGGGTGCTGCACGCGCCGCGGCTGGTGCAGGTGCGCGTCAGCGACGAGGGGAACGGCATCGCCGAGGAGATCCGTCCGCTCATCTTCCGGCCCCGCTTCACCACCAAGGCGGAGGGAAAGGGCACCGGCCTCGGCCTGCACCTGGCGCGTACCGCCATGGAGCGCGCCGGAGGCCAGCTGCGCCTGGTGGAAGCCAGCGATCCCCAGCGCACCGCCTGGGCGCGCACCGAATTCGCCATCTCGCTGCCGGCGGCCGGAGGCGTTACGCCGTGAAGCCCGCGCGCAACAGGCTGCCCGCCCAGATCGCGGCGCTGATCGCCGCGGTGCTGCTGCTGGCGCTGCTCGTTTTCCGCTTCGGCGTGTACGAGCCGGCGCGGCCTGTAGCGGCGGCGCCGCTCCCGCCGCCTGCGCCGGAGCGGCCGCTGCAGGCGGTGGTGCTCTCGGTGCAGGGCGAAGTGGAGCGCGGTCTCGACGGCGGCGCCTGGTCGGCGGTTCAGCCAGGCCAGACCGTCCACGTCAACGATCTGCTGCGCACCGGCGCCCACGGCCGCACCGACCTGGCCATCGGGCAGAAGTCGCGCGTCACCATCGGCGAGTCGTCGGAGGTCTCCATCCGCGAGCTCACCGACGTCGTCCACCGCTTCCGCCTCACTCGCGGCCGGATGAGCGCCGACTACGACCGGGAGGGCGAACGCGTGCTGCGCGTCGAGGACGGCGTGGGCGACGCGATGGCGGAGGCCAAAGCGGCGCGCTTCAGCCTGCTCAGCACCGGCACCGGCATCGCGGTGGCCACCGCGTCCGGCAACGTGGACCTGAGCGCGCACCGCCAGACGGTGCACGTCGCTCCCGGCGAGCAGTCGTTCGCGCCCCGTGGCGAGGCGCCGTTGCCTGCTGCGCCCATCCCCACCGCGGTGCTGCTCAAGGTGGCCAACGCGCTGGCCGGCGCCAGCGTCTCGCTCTGCGCCGAGGTCGACGGCACCGCTCCGCCCGAATCGGAGGTGACGGTCGACGGCGAGCCGCTGCAGGTCGAGCCGGGCGGCCACTTCCACGCCAGCGTCCCGCGCGCCCGCGGCAAGCGCGGCGTCCTGGTGGCCATCCGGGATCCCGCCGGGCGCGAGAAGACGCACACGGTGCCTTGCAGTCCCGCGCCGGCGACCATCGACGACATGGCCATCCGCTGGAAAGAGGCTCCCTGATGCTGGCGGCGCTGCTCATCGCAGGTCTGGTGTCGGGCGTGGAAATCCGCGCCGAGCCGCCCTTCCTGCGCCTGGACAGCACCGATCGCGCCACGCTGACTTTCCGCGCGCCGACGGGTCCGCTGGAGGTGCGCTGCAGCGCCGGAAGCCTGGAGGGGCTAAGAGAGGTCGCCCCCGGCGAGTGGCGGGCGCTCTGGCACGCGCCGCGAGCTCGCCTTCCCCGGGTGGCGCTGATCGTCGCGCGCGTCGCCGACGTCGTCGGATCCGTCGCCCTGCCGCTGTGGGGTGAGGGGGAGGCCGAGGTGCGCACGCGGCCGGGCGCCGTGGTGGACGTACGCATCGGGTCGGAAAGCTTTGGTCCGCTGCGCGCCGGCAAGGATGGCCGCGCCTTCGTGCCGGTGGTGGTTCCGCCGGGAGTGGATTTCGCCGAGCAGGGGCCGCGGCAGATCGATCTGCGCGTACCGCGCACGCGCACGGCCCAGCTCGCGCCCATCCCCGCCGAGCTGGAGATCGATCGGCCGCGAGATGTCGAGATCGCGGTCGCGGCGGTGACCCGCTCCGGAGCGCCGCTCCAGTCCAACGGGCTGCAGCTCCGCGCCACGCGCGGCGAGCTGGGCGAATTGGCGGCGGTGGCGCCCGGCCTTTATCGCGCCGTCTGGCACCTGCCCGCCGGTACCGTGGGAGAGGCCGTGATCGCCGCCAGCGTCTCCGGGGATCCGGAGGCGAGCGAGAGCCGGATCCGACTGATCGCAGGCGCCGCTGCGCGCGTCGAGCTGCATGCCTCGGCGGATCGCGCGGAGGCGGGCGGTCCGGCCGTCGGGCTGCGCGCGCTGGCGCTGGACGCAGCCGGAAACGCGTCCGGCGATGCGCTGGAGTTCAGCGCCTCTGCCGGCGTCCTCACGCCGGCGAGGCAGGAAGCGGGCGGCTACGCGCTCTCGCTCGTGCCGCCCCGGACCTTGACGAGCCGCGACGCGTTGATCGCTGCTCGATCCCGCCGATCGGCGGCGGCGGCGGAGCTGCGAATTCCCCTCGGCGCGGCTGCCGCGGCGCAGGTGGAGCTCGTACCCGAACGCGAGGCGGTGATCGCCGACGGGCGAAGTCCGGTGCGCCTGCGCGTGGTGCTGCGCGACCGCTTCGGCAACCAAGCCGCGGGCTCGCCGCAGCTGTCGGCGGACGCGGGGCGCGTCACCCCGGCCAGGCCCGACGGCCAGGCCTTCGTCGCCACCTTCGTGCCTCCCCTCCTCCACGACCGCGGCAACGCGACCGTGGCGGTGAGGGCGGGAGAAGCGCAGGCCCGGACCCGCCTGCTGCTGGAGCCGCCCACGCGCCTGCTTGCGCTCAGCGCGCGCACCGGGCTGTTCAGCGACCTGCATGGCCTGATCGCGCCCCTCCTCGGAGTGGAGGGCGCGCTGCGCACGGACGCGGGGCCGGTGCAACTCGCGCTGGTGCTCGATCTCTCCTGGGCCGGAGGCGCCCAGGGAGGAACCGTTGGCACCGCCAACCTCGACGCCCGCGACAATTTCCTCATCGCCGCGGCCGCAGGCGCCGTGAAACTGCCGCTCTCCGACCGCGCGGCGGTCTGGGCGCAGGCTGGCGTCGCGCTGGTGGGCGCGGCGGCGTCGGTCCGCGTGAGCGGCGCCGCGGCAGGAGACGCGACGTCGCGCGGCGCGGTCCCGGGCTTCGAGCTGGGCCTGGGCGCCGAGCGGCGCATGTGGGGCGGCGTGCCGTTCCTGGAAGCGCGCTTGCTGCGCACGCAGTCCTTCGCGCTGCCCAATCTCGACGGCGCGCTCACCGCCCTCACCCTCTGCGCGGGTTACCGCATCGAGCTGCTCTGATGATGCCGCGACGCGTCCTCCTGCCGCTGCTCTGTGCCCTGGCCTGTGCGCGCCTCTCGGGCCCGGAAGGCCCCCAGCCGCTGGCCGTCGCGCCGCGCGGCGCGTATCGCGGCGAGGCAGTCACGCTGCGCATCTCGGGGACCGGCTACCAGGCGCGCGGCGTCCAGCACCTGGGCGGCGGCGGCGCGGTGACCGCGGAGTTCACCGTCCGCCTCGGCGCGGTTGCGGTTCCGGCGCCGCGCTTCCGGTCAGACGAGAACGGCACCGACATCCTGGAGGTCGAGCTGCCGCCCGACCTGCCCGCAGGGACGCTCGACGTCACCGTGGTCGATCCCTACGGCCTGAGCGGCACCCTGCCCGCCGCCTTCACGCTCTCCGACCGATCGCCGCCGCAGATCTCGGTCTCGGTGGCGGCGCCTGCACGCGTGGAGACGCAAGCTCCGTTCCAGGTGCACGCGCAGCTTGCCAATGCGGGAGGGGTCGACGCGCGGGTGGACAGCCTGCAGATGGGCGGCGTGGCCGCGGCCGCAGGCGCGATCGTTCCAGCAGGCGGCACGCTTGCCCTGGACATCCCGGCGGTGCTGTCGCAGCGCGGAACCACCGAGCTGGACCTGGTGGCGACCCTCACCGATACCCTCACCGGATCTCCGCTCACGCCGGCCGCCGCCGCAGCGAAGGTGACCGCGCTCTCTCCGCCGGCGCTGATCGCCTCGCTGGACCCGCTCCCTGCCGCCGTGGACGTGGGCCAGGATTTCGCCGCGGCGCTGACCGTCAGCAACCTGGGCGACGTGGACGCCGCCTCGGTCTCGCCGGCGGTCGATGCCGATCCGGCCTTCGAGTCGCAGCAGGTCGCGCCGCAGGACGTCCCCGCGGGCGAGACGCGCACCTTCCGTTTGCCGCTGCACGGCGCCTCCCCGGCGCGTGCGCAGGTGCGCATCTCGGCCGCCGGCGCCGACGCGCTCACCGGCGTTCCCGTCGGAAGCTCCGCCTCGTCGCCCGCCATCGACGTGCAGATGCCCGCGCAGCTGCGCGCGGTCCGGCTGACCGCTCCCGCGGTAGTCTCGGTGGGCCAGGAGTTCAAGGCACAGCTGATGGTCGCAAACGACGGCCAGGCCGCGGCCGTATCGGTGGGCGACGCCAGCCCCGCCTCGGCGCTGACCACTCCAGTCGTCTTGCCACCGGTCGAGTCCGTCAGCGGCGGGGAGCAATGGAGCTTTCTCTGGACGATGCGCGCAGACCGCGCGGGAGCCGCGCAGGTCAACGCCGGCGTCGCCGGCAACGACGCCAACTCGGCGGAGCAGGTCTCGACGTCGACCTTCACGACCGTGAAGATCGAGACCGCGGCGACGCTGTCGGCCGGGCTCTCGGCGCCCGCCCGGGTCTCCACGGGCCAGGCATTCACGGTGACGGAGACGCTGGGCAACGCCGGCGAGGCGGCAGTGGCGCAGCTCGACGTTCCGCCTCCGGACTGCGGGCCCGCCGCCAGGTTGCGCAGCGCGCCGGCCATCCCGCCGTCCTTGTCAGGAAGCGGGACCCTCACCCTGGCCTGGGGATTTCTGGCAGCCTCCGCGGGCACGCTCGACTGCTCCGCGAGCGCGCGCGGAGCGGACGCGAACAGCGGCCAGGCTCTCCAGGCGAGCGCCACGGCGACCGGGACCGTCCAGTCGGCTGCGGCGCTGGCGGCCACCATGCCGACATCTCCTGCGGCCGTGAGCCGCGGTCAGGCGTTCACCGTGACCGCGAACGTGGTGAACGACGGGCAGGCCACCGCGCGCGGCGTGCAGCCGGCGCTCGCGACCGCGCGCGTGGGCGGCGCGGACTTCACGGTGGTGAGCGCTCCCGCCGCCGCCGACATTCCGGGCGGCAGTTCGGCGACCTTCACCTGGTCCTGCACGGAATCGGGTATCGGATCCGGCGCCCTTCACTTCACCGTCTCGGGAACCGGGACCGACGCCAACAGTGGGACTACCGTGCAGGCCACGTCGCCGGAGGCCGTCACCGCAGTGGAGGAGCCCGCCGCTCTTTCGCTGACCCTCGAGGCGCCGAGGGCGCTGAGCCGCGGGCAGACCTTCCAGGTCACGGCGCGCGTGTCCAACACAGGAGGCGCCATCGCGCGCGGCGTGCGGACCGTCCAGCGGCAGGTGACGAGCTCGGGTGGCGCCACCGCCAGCTCGACGAGCGCACCGGCTCCTCTGGACGTCGCTCCAGGCGCAACCATCACCTTCCTCTTCGACTACGTGGAAAACGGCACCGGGTCCGGGTCGCTCTCCTTCTCGGTGACCGCGGGCGGCTCCGACGCAAACAGCGGCGTGAACGTCTCCGCGGGGACCACGTCGGCCCCGGTGCCGGTGCTGGTGCCGGCCTCACTCGGCGTCATGTCCTGTGGCCTGGCGCCCTCGACCATCGACCGCGGGCAGACGTTCACCGTCACCTGCACGGTGACCAACACCGGCGAGGCTGACGCCGCCTCGGTGACCGCTGCCGTGATCAAGAAGGCGACCGGCGGGGCCAACGCCGTCAGCGCGGACGCTCCGGCGACAGTGCGTCTCGCTGGAGGGGCGAGCGCCACCTTCTCCTGGACGTTCACCGAGAGCGGAACCGCGCCCGGCTCCATCGACTTCTCGGCGTCCGCGTCCGGCGTCGATGCGAACTCCGGCGCCACACTCTCCGCGCAGAGCGCGCCGTCGACGGTCGCCGTGCAGGCGCCGGCGGCGCTCTCCGCCTCGCTGGCGCTGCCGCCGACCATCTCCAAGGGAGACACCTTTACTGCCACGTTGACGGTCAACAACACGGGCCAGGCGACGGCGCTTTCAGTGCAGCCAGGGCTGCTGGCGCTGGGCGGACCGGCGGTGGTCCTCTCGGCACCCTCGGGCAGCGTCACGCTGGCGGGTAGCGGTTCGACGACCTTCATCTGGACGCTCTCCGCCTCGGGGCCGGGCACGCTTCAACTCGCTACCAACGTCACCGGCAGCGACGCGAACAACGGCGCGCCGCTGTCGGCGAGCGCGAGCGCGTCGCAGGCGGTGCAGTCGCAGCCCGAGGCCACAGCCATCTCGAGCGACCCATTCGGCGGCGACGGAACCAGCTTCGCGTATCTCTTCTCCTACCAGGGCATGCTCTACGCGGGTCCCAACAAGACCGGCTCCGGCGCCATCCGCATGGCGCCCGACGGCAGCGGCCCCACGCCCATCAACTGGAAGCTGGAGGTCGACACCACGCTCTTGAACGCGGCCCGCAACTCCGCCTACCAGCTCCCGCTCCTCGCGCCGGCCTGTCACACCATCGGGTCGCTGGGGTGCGCGCAGAACAGCACCGCCTGCGGACCTGACAACGAGGGCGGGCGCGCCATGTTCGCGTCCGGGACCGTCAACGGGACCGAGTGGTACCTCGTCACCGGTGCCTCGCCCAGCGGCGGCTCGCGCTACCTCTACATGACCAACGGCAACTTCCCGCTCGCTTCGGGCTTCGACGATCTGGCCTTCGTGCAGCTGGCCGCCGGACAGGGCAGCTCGGCGCGGATGATGACCGCGGCGCACTTCATGCAGAACCAGCTCTACCTCGGGTTCTATGACACGGGCGGCCCTTCGACGGCATCTGGCGCCTCCACTCCCGTCCTCAACGTGCTGCGGACCATGCCCGCGCTGCCCGGATACCAGGCCGGGGGGGGCACCGACCTCGTCAACCTCAATGGCGTCAACCTGCCCGCGGTGGGCGCGCTGGGGTCTCCGGCCAACAGCGGCCACACGATCCTGATGGTGGATTCGCTGCGCGACTTCAACGGCTCGCTCTACGTGGCCAACAACGGCGGCATCGCGCGCTCGGTGGGCGCGCCGACGACCTGCGCTTCCAGTGGCTGCGCCAACTGGGCCAACGCCACCCCGGCGCCCTCCTCTTGGAGCGGTCTGTCCTCGGTGACGGTGGACTCCACTGCACTGGGCGCGCTGGAGCCGTGGCAGCGGGCCGTCCCGGGTATGGTCGCGTTCGGAGGGCGCCTGTTCGCCGCGCGAAATACCACCACGGGACCGCAGCTCTGGTCCTGCAACCCGGCAGGCGGCGCCGACCCGCTGCAGTGTGAGCCGGGCGACTGGACCCTTGTGGCGCCCAACACGTCGGGTGACGCGCGGCTCACCCAGCTCAACCAGAGTGGCAACAGCGCCATCACGCTCCTCGCCGCCACCGCCAGCCACCTCTACGTGGGGTTCAACAATCCGAACGGCGCCCGCATCTACCGGACGGCGCTGCCCAACGTCTCCAGTGCCGCCGATTTCACCGGGAGGCAAGGCTGCGCGGCCGGGCCATCTTCGTGTCCGGGCCTGGGCGGCAACGGCCTGGGCGCCTCGCTCACCCGCCTTTTCGACGGGCGCGCCTTCACGTACGGCGGCACGGAGTGGGCCTATGTGAGCGCCGGCACGGGCAGCGCAGGGCCCTCGGTCTACCGCCTCGCGCCCTGACCCCGTTTTCGATCGAGTGGCCGCGCGGTCGGGTGCTAGAGTCCCGCGCAGATGAACCGCATCAAGGTCCCGCCGGCGGTGATGCTCCTCGCCGCGGTGGCCTCCGCATTCACGCTCGGCAAGGCCGTCCACGTCGACGACGCGGCCCACCTCTTCATCGCGCGCGCCATCGTGCACGATCCGATCCACGCCTCCAACGCGCTGGTGAACTGGGATCAGCTGCCCGAGCCGGTCCACGCGCTCAACATCCCTCATCTCATGCTGTATCTGTTCGCGGCCGCCCTCAAGCTGGGCGCGTCGGTGCAGATGCTGCATCTCTTCTCGGCGGCTTTCGTCGTGCTGGCGCTCTGCCTGATCTGGAAGCTGGCCGCGCTGGTGGCGCCACGGCATGCGCTGTGGGTGACGTCGGTGGTGGCGCTGGGGCCGGCCTTCCTGCCCGCCGCGAATCTGATGGCCGACGTGCCCACGCTGGCGATGTGGGCGGGCTTCTTTCTCTGCATGGCCCTGCGCGAGCGCGAAGGCCGCGAGTTGCGCGGCTGGCAGGCCTGCGCTTTCGCCGCGGCCGGATGCCTGATCAAGTACGCCGCGCTGGCGCTCTTGCCCGCGTTCGTGCTGCTCTCCGTGTCCCGGAGGCGGTGGCGGGACCTGCGCGCGCTTTGCTTGCCCATCGGCGCGCTGTTGGCGTGGAGCGCCTTCAACTGGTTCTCCTACGGGGGAATCCACCTGCTCGAGCGCGGAACGCAGCTCGGCTCGGCCGACGAAGGCCTGCCCACCTTCGTCGCGCTGAGCGCCGGGCGGCTTCCGCTCTGGGTCCTGGGCCTGGGCGCCCTTTCGCCCTTCGCGCTCGCCTTCGCTGCCCGGGCCCACCGAAGGCTGCTGTGGATCTGCGGCCTGATCGGCGCGGCCATCGCGGCGGCGGGGCTTCTGGTCCCGCTGGGCGATCTGCCGGCCTTCGAGGGCGTGAACCGCACCGATGCCGTGCTGCGCGGCCTCTTCTTCGCCAACGGCCTCTTCCTGGTGGTGCTGGCGCGGCGGGCCATCGCCGCCGGCGGCGAGCTCACCGCCGTTCTGGTGACCTGGGTCGGCACCGCGCTGGCGATGGCGGTCTTCCTTGCGCCCTTCCCGGCCGCCCGGCACGTGCTGCTGGCGCTTCCCGCGCTGTTGTTGCTGCTCGCGCGCGCCTTTCCCCCCGCGCCGGTGCCGGCCCGGGCCGCTTTCGCTGCCACCGCCGTGCTGGGCGTGATGCTGGCGCTCTCCGACGCGCGGCGCGCCGACGTCTACCGGCGGGAGGCGCAAGCCTTTCCGGAAGCCGCCTGGACCGTGGGCCACTGGGGGTGGCAGTGGTACGCATCGGAGCGGGGCCTGCGCGAGTACGCGCCCGGCCAGAGCCGCCTGGAGCCTGGGGACGTGCTGATCGCGCCGCAGACAATCCATCGACAGCGCTTCTCGGCGGAGGACGCGCAGCTGCTCGAGCCCATCGGGATGAAGTCGATCCCGGCGTCCTTCCTCGATCTGGCGCGGACGGCCACCGCCGCTGGCGGCCTGTACTACTACTGGGCAGCGGTGCCCTGGACGTTCCGCGCGGGGCCGGTCGAGACCTTCAAGATCTACCGGGTGCGATCCTCGCCGGACCTGGACGGCCTGGCCTCCACGCGTCTGCCGCGCTGACGGCGCCGCGGCCCGGGCTGCAGCGCGCGGTGCAGGAACGCTGACCTGACGGGGAACTTCGACCATGGTCCAATTTCCTTTCCATGCTCCTTCCCCGAAAAGAAGCTGCCCATGGTGTTTCTTGTGGTCGCTCTCCTGGCCGTACCGGCGACCCACGCCGTGGGGATCGTGTTGCCCCTGAGCGGGCCTCGGCAGCAGCGCGGCCAGATGCTGCTGCACTCGATCCAGATGAAAGCCGACGAGATCAACGGTGCCGGCGGTATCGACGGGCGTCGGATCGAGCTCATCGTGCGCGATACCGGCAACCAGCCGGAGCTCTCCCGCAAGGCGGCCACCGAGCTGGCCGCGGATCCGCGCGTGCTCGCGGTCATCGGTCATTACGACAACGAGGCCGCCGCCGCCGCGGTGCCAATCTACGACCAGAATCGCATCCCGGTCTTCCTACCCTCGATCGGCAACAAGGACTCCTTCGCCAACTCGACTTGGGCCTTCAGCGGCACGTACGACGACGCCTCCGAGGCACAGATCATGGCGGTGTTCATCAAGCTCATCCGTCACCACGAGGAGGTGCTGGTCTTCCACACCAGCGACATCTACGAAGACCTCTGGGCGGCCTTCCAGCACAAAGCCGAGCTCATCGGCCTCAAGGCCCGCGGTATTGTCTTCGCGTCGCAGATCACGGGTGCGGTGGCCGCCGATTTCGTGGCCAAGAACGTGCCTTCGCTGCCGGCCGGCGTGCAAGCCATCGTCGTGCTCGGCCAGAGCGCCAACGGCGGGGCGCTGATCCGCCAGCTCCGCGAGCGCGGGATCAAGGTTCCGATCTATGGGAATTCCCGCGTCTCGGCCGGGGAGCTGTTCGAAGTGATCGGGCCACATACCCAGGACCTCCACGCCGCCTTTCCCTTCATGTTCGACACGGGGAGCGACAAGGCGCTGGAGTTCCGTCGCGAGTACGTACGGCGTTACAACTCCGAGCCGAGCGCCTTCGGGATCTTCGCCTACGACGGTCTGGGGATGATCGCCGAGGGCATCCGGGTCAAGGGCGCGAGCCGGGCCGCCATCCGCGATTACCTCGCCTCCTTGGACTCTCCGACCAGGGCCTACGACGGGGCCTCGGGCATCTCGTACTTC
>DASRTX010000474.1:0-3658 GCA_035655715.1 Myxococcales bacterium
CGGCGTTCCTGCGCCGCCTGAAGGAGATCCTCGAAGGCAAGGACTGGACGGCGGCGCTCGGGGGTGGCTGAGCATGGAAGTCGTGATCGCCGGCGGCGGAATCGGCGGCCTCACCTTGGCGCTGGCCCTGGAGAAAGCGGGCATCCGCTCGCGCGTGTTCGAATCCTCTCCCGAGATCCGGCCCGTCGGCGTCGGCATCAACCTGCTTCCCCACGCCACCCGGGAGCTCGACCGGTTGGGGCTTTCGGCCGCGCTGGAGCGGGCTGCGGTGCAAACCCGCGAGGCGGTGTTCTTCAACCGCTTCGGCCAGCTCATCTACCGCGAGCCGCTGGGGCGCTGGGGCGGATACGAGTGGCCGCAGATCTCCATCCACCGCGGCGACCTCCATCAAGTGTTGCTCGATGCGGTGCGGCTGCGCCTGGGCGGCGATTGCGTCCAGACCGGCTGGAAGTGCATCGGCTTCGAGCAGGACGCCGGAGGCGCCTCGGCCCTGTTCAAGAGCAGCGTCACCGGCGAGGAGCTGCCGCCCCAACGCGGGACGGTGGTGGTGGCCTGCGACGGCATCCACTCCGTCATCCGCAAGCAGCTCTTCCCCGACGAGGGCGAGCCGCTCTACACCGGCGTGAACATGTGGCGCGGCGTCACGCGCTGGCCACCCGTCCTCTCCGGGGCGAGCCTGGTGCGCGCGGGGTGGCTGACATGCGGCAAGATGGTCATCTATCCGATCCGCGAGCGCATCGACGCGGAGGGACGGCAGCTGGTCAACTGGGTGGCCGAGATCGAGACGCCGCGACACCTGGGGCGCGACTGGAGCCGGCGCGGGATGCTGGAGGACTTCATCGGCGCCTTCCAGGACTGGCACTTCGACTGGCTCGACGTTCCCGCCTTCCTCCGCGCTGCCGACCAGATGCTCGAGTTCCCCATGGTGGACCAGGAGCCGCTGCCCTGGTGGACGCAGGGACGCGTCACCCTGTTGGGCGACGCGGCGCATCCCATGGTCCCGCGGGGCTCGAACGGAGCCGGGCAGGCCATCCTCGACGCGCGCGCGCTGGCGGATGCGCTCGCCGCGCACGCCGACCCCTGCCAGGCGCTGCTCGAGTACGAGGCGCGACGGCGCGAGGTCACCGCGCGGGTGGTGCGGATGAACCGCAAGAACCCGCCCGACGCCATCCTGCGCGAGGTCTTCCTCCGCAGCGGCGACAAGCCTTTCGACCGGATCGAGGACGTGATCGGGCTCGACGAGCTGAAGGCCATCTCGGAAGGCTACCAGCGCGTCGCCGGATACGACCGTGAGTCGCTGGGCAGCGCAGTCCCCGACGGAGGTGGTTGATGGCCACGTTCGACGTCCAGGAGTTCATCGACCGCAGGGGCCTGAGCTGGTTCCAGGTCCAGGTCTTCGCGCTCTGCGGCCTGATCGTGTTCATCGACGGCTTCGACACCCAGGCGATCGGGTACGTGGCGCCCGCCATCGTCAAGTCCTGGCACGTGGATCGCGCCGCGCTCACCTCGGTGTTCTCCGCCGGCCTCTTCGGACTGATGCTCGGCGCTCTTTCCTTTGGCCCCATCGCCGATCGCTTCGGCCGCAAGCCCGTGCTGGTGCTCTGCGCGCTCTTCTTCGGGCTCATGTCGCTGCTCACCCCTACCGCCGACTCGGTGCGGTCGCTGGCCGCGCTGCGCTTCCTCACCGGCCTGGGTCTGGGCGGCGCCATGCCCAACGCCATCGCCCTGACGACCGAGTACGCCTCCAAGCGCATCCGCGCCACCGCCGTGATGATCATGTTCTGTGGCTTCTCGCTGGGAGCCGCCTTCGGCGGGCTGGCGGCGGCGAGCCTGATCTCCCGCTTCGGGTGGAAGTCGGTGTTCGTCCTCGGCGGCGTGGTGCCGTGCCTGCTCTTTCCGCTGCTGGTGGCCGCGGTGCCGGAGTCGATCCGCTACCTGGTGGTGCAGGGCGGAAGAGGCGCAAAGGTCGCAGCCATCCTGCGAAGGATCGACCGCGCAGTCGCCATTCCCGACGGCGCCACCTTCACCGTGGAGGAGCACAAGGCGAAGGGCTTCTTGGTCCGGCAGCTCTTCGCGCAAGGGCGGGCGCCGTTCACGCTGCTCATCTGGGTGGTCTTCTTCATGAGCCTGCTCGATCTCTACTTCATCACCAACTGGCTCCCCACCATCATCCACGACTCGGGCATCCCGCTGGACCGGGCGGCGCTGATCACGGCCGGGTACCAGTGGGGAGGCACCATCGGGACCCTGCTCCTGGGTCGGCTCTTCGATCGGTTCTCTCCCTTCTTCATGCTCGCGCTCACCTACCTCGCCGCCAGCGGATTCGTGCTCTTGATCGGCACCGCCGGCGTCTCCTTGACCGCCTTGGCGATCACGGTCTTCGGCGCCGGCTTCTGCGTGGTGGGCGGGCAGACCGGGGCCAACGCCCTGACGGCCAGCGCGTATCCCACGCCCATCCGGTCCACGGGCGTGGGCTGGGCGTTGGGCATCGGCAGGATCGGTTCGATCGTTGGTCCCGCCATCGGCGGCCTGCTCCTCTCGCTCCATTGGCCCACGCGGCAGATCTTCATCGTCGCCGCCATCCCGGTGCTGATCGCTTCGGCCGCCGCGCTCTGCATCTCCTTCCTGCGCCGAGCCCCGGAGGGCGAGCGCGCCCTGCAGACCGGGGCCTCCGTCCCATGACTGCGCCCGCCGAACAAACAGCCGAGCGCGAGGCGTTCTACCGGCGGATCGGGCGCGAGAACCTGGCGCCTCTCTGGGAAGTGCTCCGCGACCTGGTGCCGCCGCAGCCGCGCACGCCGTGCGTTCCGGCGCTGTGGCGCTACCAGACAGCGCGCGCGCATCTCATTGAAGCGGGCAGGCTGGTCAGCATGGAGGAGGCGGAGCGCCGCGTCCTGGTGCTGGAGAACCCCGGCCTGCGCGGCGCTTCGTCGATAACGCACACGCTCTACGCCGGCCTGCAGCTCATCCTTCCCGGCGAGATCGCGCCCAGCCACCGCCACGCGCAGTCCGCCCTCCGCTTCGTGCTCGAAGGCACCGGCGCCTACACGGCGGTGGACGGCGAACGCACCACCATGCGGCCGGGCGACTTCATCCTCACGCCCTCGTGGACCTTCCACGACCACGGCAACCCCGGCCAGGAGCCGGTCATCTGGCTGGACGGCCTCGACATCCCCATGGTGGCCTTCTTCGACGCCGGCTTCTTCGAGCGACATCCCGAGGAGACGCAACCGGTGGCCCGTCCCGAGCGCGACTCGATGGTCCGCTACGGATCGAATCTGCTGCCGCTGGAGCACGCTCCCCGATCGCTCTCGTCGCCGGTCTTCTGCTACCCGTACGAACAGGCGCGCGCGGCGCTCGCCGCGCTCGCGCGCAACGGCCCCCTCCATCCTTGCCACGGCGCGAAGATGCAGTACGCCAACCCGGCCACGGGCGGATATCCGATGCCCACCATCGCCGCCTTCGTGCAGCTGCTCCCGAAAGGGTTTCGCGGCGAGGCGGCCCGTTCCACCGACGGCACCGTGTACGCGGTGGTGGAAGGGCACGGCCGGAGCACGGTGGGAGAGCAGGTCCTCGAATGGGGCCCGCGGGACATCTTCGTCGCGCCATCCTGGAGCGCCGTCCGCCACCAGGCGACCGACGAGGCGGTGCTGTTCAG
>DASRTX010000475.1:0-4056 GCA_035655715.1 Myxococcales bacterium
GCTGGTGACGAATGGGGCCACGGCGGCGCCGCCGAAGCCCACGCACCAGAGCGGCTGGTCTTCCTCCACCAGCGCAAATCCGGCCAGCGCCACCGAGGCGACCGCGGAGAGCGCCAGCGCGACGAAGGGCGGTACCAGGTGCAGCGATGGCCCGGCCGCCCAGGCGCAGACGTGCGTCACCGCCAGCGAGAGGCCGAGGACGCTGTCGCCAAAGGAGCGCTCGCGCCGGCGGAGCCGCAAGCCCCACACCCCAAGCGCAGCCGCGGCGACCAGGCCGAGCGCAACGCGGACCGGCGGGCCGAACAGTCCGCGCGAGATGGCCCAGCCGACGAAGGTGCCCGCGGCCGCCAGCGCAAGCAGCGTGGCCAGCGCCAGCATTCCGTACCGGCCGACCAGCGTTTCCAGGTCGATGCGCGGCGTGCGCTGCGGAGCCGGCGCTGGCTCTGCCTCGACGACGGCTGCCGGCGGAGGCGGGAAAGAGGGTTCGCGGCCGGATGGCGCCCGCATCTCGGCGAGATCGCGCTGCAGGCCATCGACCGCCTTCTCCAGCGCGGCGATCCGCAAGATCAGCACGTCGCGATCGGCGTCTTGGCTCATCGGCAAAGTGTCCACTTCACTCGACGGCAGCGTCAAGGAATGAACCGCCGAGCCTGGTCATCGGCCACTGGCAGGGAGTCGCGCCGCCGCCCGGCTGGCGCTACGCTGTGTGCCGTGAACCGTGTTCGTACGCTCGTCGGCGCTCTGGTCGCATTGGCCATGGGATGCGCCCCGGAGTCTCATGACGCAAACGCCGGCGGGCCGCGCATCGTGGTCTTCACGCGGACGCTGGGGTTCCGGCACGATTCCATCCCCGCCGCGGTGGCCGCCATGCGCGACATCGCCGCGCTCGACGGTCTGGCGGTGGTGGCGACGGAGGACCCATCGACGTTCTCTCCCGACAAGCTGCGCGGCGTGTCCGCGGTGGTCTTCCTGCACACCACCGGAGAAGTCCTCGATGCGCCCGGCCAGGCCGCGCTGCAGGCGTACGTGCGCGGCGGAGGAGGCTTCCTCGGCATCCACTCGGCGGCGGACACCGGACACGCCTGGCCATGGTACCTCGATCTTCTCGGCGCCGAGTTCGTGGGGCATCCCGCCATCCAGCCCGCGGTGCTCTCGCGCGAGGACACGGCGCATCCCGCTACCTCTCCGCTGCCCGACAGCTGGGCGCGCACCGACGAGTGGTACGACTTCCGTGCCTCACCGCGCCCGAACGTTCGCGTGCTCCTCTCCATCGACGAGACGACCTACCAGGGCGGCGGAATGGGCCGGGACCATCCGATGGCATGGTGTCATCCGTTCGAGGGAGGACGGTCTGCGTACACGGCCCTCGGGCATACCGCGGAGAGCTGGTCCGAGCCGCTCTACCTCGCCCACGTGCGGGGCGCTTTGCGCTGGGCGGCCGGCCTCGCCGCCGGCGACTGCGGCCACTGAACGGGTGGACTGCGGGCATCGCACAATGCCCTCGCGCCGCCGCGATGGTTAGCCATTCGCAGTGAGAGAGGACGAAACTCAGTGACGGCATCCCGAGCGGCCGATCGGCTGCTGGCCAGCAGGGAGCGGATTCTTGCGCGCTGGGAGGAACGCGTGCGCAAGGAGATCCCGGCCGCGGCGGCTGAGGAACATCCCATCCTCATCGACACGCTTCCCGCCGTCCTGCGACAGCTTGCGGAGTCTCTCTCCGCCGAGCACCCGAGGCGCACCGCCACCGAGGGCAGCAGCGTCGCCGAGGAGCACGGGGGCGAGCGCCTGCGAATGACGCATTTCCGGCTGGCGGACGTGATGCAGGAATATGCCTTGTTGCGGCAGGTGCTGGTCGAAGTTCTCGAGGACGACGTGCCGCTCAGCGCGTCGGAGCGGAACACGCTGCATGCCTCCGTCGACGAGGCCTGCGTCAAGGCCTGCACGGGGTACGTCCTGGTGCAGGCGGGATTTCGCGAGCAATTCCTCGCCGTCCTGGCGCACGACCTGCGCAACCCCCTCAGCGCGGCGAAGGCAGCCGCGATCCTCATCCTGCGCAAGCCCGCCGCGGACGACCTGCCGCGCTGGGCCGCGCGCATCGTCGAGAACGTGGACCGCTGCGACCGCATGCTGCAGGACCTGCTCGATGCCATGCGCGCGCAGACCGGCGCGAAGCAGCAACTGCACCTCGAGGAGTCCGACCTGGTGGAGCTCGCGCAGCAGGCCCTCGACAACCTCCGGACGGTGCACGGCGACAGGTTCGTCCTGGTGCGGAGCGAGCCCGTGCGGGGATGGTTCGGGGCCGAGCCGATGCGCCGCGCCATCGAGAATCTGCTGGTCAACGCGGTGAAATACGGCGACGCCGGACGGCCCATCACGCTGACGGTGCGGCACCTGCACGGCCGTGCTTACCTATTGGTGCACAACGAAGGCCCGCACATCCCTCCCGCGCAGCAGGAAACCCTCTTCCGGGCGTTCCAGCGACTCGGCATGCCGGGCGAAAGCGGGCAGCGCGGTTGGGGCCTGGGCCTGGCCCAGGTGCGGGCCGTAGCGGAGGCGCACGGCGGTAGCATCGCGGTTGATAGCTTGCCGGAGATCGGGACGACGTTCACCATCGACGTTCCGCTCGACGGGCGGATCGTCCACAGGGTGCGGGAGACCCGTCAGCCGACCGAGTCAGGCACCTGACAAGAGCGCCGCTACGTCGGCTGGCCGACGTAGATGTCGTTGCCGTCGGGATCGCGCACCGTCGCCTCGCGCATGCCGTAGTCATGGTTCTTGAGAGTCGCGGTGAGCGCCTGCCCCGCGGCCTCGATTCTCGCCACCAGCTCGTCCACCCCGCTCTCCAGGCGCAGGTAGAACGCGCCCTTGTAGCTGGTCCCGCGCGGCGGCGGCGCTTCCACCTGGGCCAGATGGATCCGCGCCGATCCCAGATCGACGCCGCAGTAGCCACCCGACTCGAACGCGACGTTGCCGCCCAGCACGCGTTGGTACCACGCCGCCGACCGGCAGGTGTCCTGCACGAAGAACGTGGGAACGACGTCCTTGATCACGACCATGCGCGTTGATAGCGCAGCGTCGGCGGCCAGTCGAGGTCAGCTGACGGCGTGCTCGGCCCACGAACGCTCCATCTGGTACCAGTTCGCGCGTGCCCCCAGCTGAGCGAGCACCGCCATCAGGCCATAGCGGATCCGCAGGATGAAGACGATCTGCGCAGGCAGGTGGAGCTTGAGCAGCTGTCGCTTGCTCGCCATCACGTCCTTGAGCGGCCTCGCTTCGCCCCGCTGCACCGCCACCACGTCGTCCTTGAGCATCGGGCCGAAGAAGGAGCGCACCAGGGACCTCGCGGTCTCGTAGTCGTAGTCGCCGAAGTCGGACACCATTGCCAGATCCGCCAGGGCGGCGTGAAGGACGGACGGCCGGTCCGCGTGCACCGCCAGCGTCAGCGCGGCGAGCTTCTTCACGAAGGCGGCGTCGAAGTCCCGGGTGGAGCCGTAGTCGAGCATCGCCAGCTTGCCGTCGGACAAGAAGAGGTAGTTCCCCGGGTGCGGGTCCCAGTTGTAGAGCCGGTGTCGAAACAGCGTCCCCACGTAGAATTCGAACAGCGCGCGGCCCACCCGGTCGCGCTGGTCTTGCGAGGGTTGGGTGGCGATGAACGCTTCCAGGCGAAGCCCGTCCACCCAGCGGGTGGTGAGCACCCGGCGCGAACCGTACTCGCCGTAGGTGGGAGGTACCCACAGCGTCGGGTGGCCGGCGTAGACCTGGGCGAACCGGTCCTGGTACCGCGCCTCGCGTTGGTAGTCGCACTCCTCCAAGAGCGCCGCCCTCGCCTCGCGGAGCACGCCGGGCACACCGGCGCCGGGGGCCAGTAGCTGGATGAAGTGAGTGCCCGCTCCCGCCGCGCGAAAGTCGGCGGCGATCGCCTTGTCGATGCCCGGGTACTGCACCTTTACTGCCACCTGCTCGCCGGAGGGCAGCGTGGAGCGGTGAACCTGTCCGATCGAAGCCGCCGCTACCGGCTCGCGGGTCATTTTTGCAAGCAGCGGCTCGGCCCTGTCA
>DASRTX010000476.1:0-6697 GCA_035655715.1 Myxococcales bacterium
AGCGGGGCGATCCGCCCTCGATGGACCAGCAGGACCTCGCGACGCGCGCGCCGGTCGAGGCCACTTTTCCCGCCACCTTCACCGTGCACCTGTATCACCCCCCGCCCGAGGCGGCGCGGAGGACGCTGGCGCCTGGCGAGCCCACCTACGCCCGGGCCAACGCGGCGGCCATCCCCGCGGGAATCGCCGCGAGCCAGGTGGCGGCGGGGCCAGCTCCGGTCGCCGGTCCACCCTCGAACTACGGCGTCGACGCGAACCACTGGATCATCCATCTCTCCTCCGAAGCCGGCCCCTCGTCGGTGACGGCATGGTGGCTGGGCGGGCCGATGCCGGCCGGGTTTCATGTGGTGATCGTGACCAGCGTGAACCCCAAGTGCCTCACGCCCGATCAGCTGCAAGCTTGCACCGAAGACCTCGCGCACCGCGGCTTGGTCGCCGACGCCGCGCGCGCTCTTTGCATGGCCCCGTACCGTCTCTCTCCCGCGCCTCCGTCAGAGCAGCTGATCCTCGATGTCGGCGCGATCGGCCTGGGCGGGCCGGGAGATGTCTGCCCTTGAGGATGGACGCGGCCGACGTCGAATGTCTGTACCGCTCGCGGGGCCACCTCGTCCTCCGCCGCGCGCGGACCTTGATGGGCAACGAGGCAGAGGCGCAAGAGGCATTGCAGGAGGTGTTCGCGGCCCTGCTGCGCGACCCACGGGCCGTGCATACCGACGTCTCCGCCTGGCTCTACAAGGCCACCACGCATTGGTGCCTGAACCAGCTGCGCAAGCGGCGCAACGGGACACGGCTGGAAGAGACCCAGCCGCTCGGTGAGCCCGCCGCCGTGGGTAGCGCGGAGGCGATGGCCGAGGCGCGCCGGCTGCTGGCACGGCTGCCGGCGCAGGTCGCCGCGGCCGCCGTCTACCACCACGTCGACGGGATGACCCACAGCGAGGTCGCCGCCATGCTGGGCTGTTCCCGGCGGCAGGTCGGCTATCTCCTGGAGCGCGCCCGCGATCAGGTCGCGCAGGAGGAGCAGAGCGCATGAGCAACCCATTCGCCGAACGCCTCTGGACCGCATGCTTCTCCTCGCTGCTGCTCGAACGCTTCCTGTTCAACGAGCTGACCGCGGCGGAGGCGCAACGGGTCCGCGCGCACCTTTCGACCTGCGCCGCGTGTTCCTCGGTGCTCGAGGGGATGCGCCGCGCCGAGCCGCTGCCTCCGCTGCGCGTGGTGCCGCTGCGGCCCAACCGGGCTCGGCGCGCCATCGCCGTGGCCGCGGCGGTCGCGGCGGCCTCGCTGTTGCTCGTGTTGCGTTCTCACCCGGGGGAGCGGATCAAGGGCCCGGGCTTTGCCCTCGCGGCGTACGTCCAGCACGGCGTGGAGGTCCGGCGCGCCGGCCCCGGCGAGACGGTGGCGGCAGGAGATGCGCTCCGTTTCGTGGTGACTGCTCCGGTTGCGGGATACGTCGCCGTGCTCAGCGTCGATCCGCAGGGTCGTGCGTCGATCTACTACCCGCAGGCCGCGAGGGCGGCGCCGATCGCGGCCGGCGACGAGACCGCGCTGCCTCTCGCCACGCGGCTCGACGCCACGCTCGGAGAGGAGCGGGTCACCGCGCTGTTGTGCCCAAGCCCCGTGGAGCTCGGCCCGCTGCGCGCGGCGCTGGAGCGTGGAAACCTCGACTTCCCTGAGGATTGCCAGGTGGCCCGGTGGCACTTCGTCAAACGCTGATCGGGCTCTGCGTGGCGCTGCAGGCGACGGCTGCCGCGGCGCAGGCCGAGCGGTTCGCGGTGCTGGTCGGCAACGATCTGGGCCAGCCGCCGGACGTGCCGCTCAGCTATGCGGAGACGGACGCGACCCGGATGGCGGCCGCGCTGCAGGAAGTCGGCGGCGTGCGGCCGGAGAATCTGGTGTTGCTCACGGGCCGCGACGCACCCACTGTCCGGCGCACGCTGATCGCGGTCAACGATCGGGTGCGCGCCGCGGGGCATTCCGCGGTGCTGATCGTCTACTACTCCGGCCACGCCGACGCGGCCTCCCTGCACCTGGGTGCCACGCCGCTCGAGCTGCCCGAGCTGGAGCAGCTGGTGCGCGGCTCGGCCGCCACCTTCCGCCTGCTCATCGTCGATGCCTGCCGCTCCGGCGCCCTGACGCGCGTGAAGGGCGGAGCGCCGATCCCGCCCTTCGACATCCGGATGGATGAGCGGTCTGTTGGAGAGGGCGCGGTCTTCCTCACCTCCAGCTCCGCGTCCGAAGAGAGCCAGGAGTCGGACGAGATCAAGGGCAGTTTCTTCAGCCATGCGCTGATCTCGGCGCTGCTGGGCGCGGGGGACGCGGATGGCGACGGGCGGGTGACTCTGGACGAGGCCTACCGCTACAGCTACGCGGCGACATTGCGCGCATCGAGTCGGACGCTGGCAGGCCTGCAGCACCCGACCTTCCAATACGAGCTGCGCGGCGCGGGAGAGCTGGTGCTGGCGACGCTGGACACCGGGTCTCCCTCGCGCGCGCGCGTCGAGCTGCCGCCGGGGCGCACCTGGCTCCTCTTCCAGGGGTCGGAGCAAGGCGCGGTGGTGGCGGAGGTGGGTGCCGCCGATCCGTCGCGGCGTCTCAGCCTGCGAGCCGGACGCTACTTCGTCCGCGGGCGCGGGGCCGACGTGCTGCTGGAAGGGGCCTTCGATGCCTTGCCAGGCGCGACCATCGCGCTGGAGGAGTCGCGACTGCGGAAGACCGAGTATGCGCGGCTCGTCCGGAAAGGCGGAGGCGCAGTCACGGCGGTGTCCTCCGTCGAGGCGTCCGCCAGGTTCCGCAGCTCGCTCGCGGGCGACGCCGGCGCATGCGCAGGCATCGCGCTGGGCCTGTCCATCGCCTTGCGCCCCTTCACGTTGTCTCCGCGCGTCGCGTGGTGCCGCAGTGGATTCTCGAGTTCGGGCCTCAGCGCCACCGTCGACGAGTACGACCTGGAGATCTCGCTGTCGCACGTCTGGGACCTGAGCGTCCTCTCCCTCGACGTGGGCTTGACCGCCGGCGGGTCGGTGCTCACGCAACGCTTCCGCACCAGCGGGGAGGCGCCCGGCCGCACCACGGGGGCGCTGCAGCTCTCGCCCTCGGCAGGGCTGACGCGAGAGCTGGGAGGCCGCACCTACGGGTTCCTGGCGGTCTCGGGCGCGACCTTCCTCTTCCGCACCCAGGACTCCTCCACCTCGCGCACCTCGTTCGGGCCTTCGTTCGCGCTGCGCGCCTCGTTCGGCATGGGCTTCCGGCTGTAGTTGGGGCTGTGGCGCGGCCAGCCCTCTGCTAGATCGCAGGGATGATCGACGGCGTCGCCCCGCCCGGCCTCGAAGCGTTCCTCTCCGCGCCCTCCGCGGAGGTGGCGGACGAGGCCGTCCTTTCCCGCTTCACCGACTGGGTGGCCACGCAGGGCCTGGTCCTCTATCCGCACCAGGAAGAGGCGCTGCTCGAGCTGCTCTCCGGCAAGCACGTAGTGCTCTCCACGCCCACCGGCTCGGGCAAGTCGCTGGTCGCCACCTTCCTCCACTTCCTCGCCGGAAGCCGCGGGCAGATCTCCGTCTACACCTGTCCCACCAAGGCGCTGGTCAACGAGAAATTCTTCGCGCTCTGCGACGCGTTGGGTGCCCGCAACGTAGGCATGATGACCGGAGACGCGGCCATCAACCGCGAGGCAAAGGTGTTGGTCTGCACCGCCGAGGTGCTCGCGAATCTCGTGTTGCGCGACCCGAAGCTGCGCGCCGACGGCGTGGTGATGGACGAGTTCCACTACTACGCCGACCGGGACCGCGGAGCGGCCTGGCAGATTCCGCTCCTCTTGCTGGAGCGGACACAGTTCCTCCTGATGAGCGCGACCCTCGGCGACACCTCCGCCATCGAGACACGCCTCGCGGAAGTGAGCGGCCGCGAGGTGGCCCGCATCTCCTCGGCGCAGCGGCCGGTGCCGCTGGAGATGAGCTACGCGGAGACGCCGCTGCACGAGACGCTGGAAGTGCTGGTGGCCGCGAACCGCGCCCCCATCTATCTGGTGAATTTCTCCCAGCGCGCCGCAGCCGAGCGGGCGCAGGATCTGATGTCCGCCGACTTCACCGCCAAGGAGGAGAAGCTGCGCCTCAAGGAAGTGCTGCGGGAGATCGGCACGCCTTTCGACACGCCGTACGGCAAGGATCTGCAGCGCTTCCTCCAGCACGGCGTCGGCCTGCACCACGCCGGGCTCTTGCCGCGCTACCGGCTCCTGGTGGAGCGGCTGGCGCAGCGCGGACTGCTCAAGGTGGTGAGCGGCACCGATACCCTGGGCGTGGGAGTGAACGTCCCCATCCGCACGGTGGTCTTCACGCAGCTCTGCAAGTTCGACGGCGAGAAGACGGCGCAGCTCACCGTGCGCGACTTCCTTCAAGTCTCCGGCCGCGCGGGGCGCAAGGGCTTCGACGAGCGCGGTTACGTGGTCGCGCAGGCGCCCGAGCACGTCATCGAGAACATCAAGCTGGAACAGAAGAAGCAGGCAGGCAAGAAGGTGGTGAAGAAGAATCCGCCGGCCAAGGGCTACGTCCATTGGGATCGCGCGACCTTCGATCGGCTGCGCACGCAGCCCCCGGAGCCGCTGGAGTCGCGCTTCCAGGTGACGCACGGGATGCTGCTTCTCCTCTTGCAGTCGGAAGCGCAGACCTCTGCCCGCGATACGGCCGGCCCGCAGGGTTACGCGCGGCTCGTCCTGATGGTGCGGCGCTCGCATGGCAACGAGGGAAACAAGCGCATCCACCTGAAAAGCGCGGCTGCCGCATGCCGCCGCTTGCGTTCCGCCGGCCTGGTCCGGCACGTCCGCGGGAACGAACATCTCGCTCCGCACCTCAAGCCCGCCGAGCACCTCCAGGCGGATTTCTCCATCCACCACACCCTCTCGCTGTGGCTGCTCGACACGCTGCCGCGGCTGGATCCGGCCGGCGAGACGCTCGCGCTCGACGTGCTCACGCTGGTGGAGTCGATCCTGGAGAATCCCATGCCTGTGCTCTGGGCGCAGCTCGACCGCGCCAAGGGCGAGAAGGTGGCGGAGCTCAAGGCGCAGGGCATGGATTACGCGGAGCGGATGGAGGAGCTGGAGAAGGTGGAGTGGCCCAAGCCGCTGCGCGATTTCGTCTACGACACCTTCAACGCCTTCGCCGCCGCGCATCCCTGGGTGGGGGCGGAGGACGTGAGGCCCAAGAGCGTTGCGCGCGAGCTGTTCGAGCGGGGCAGCTCCTTCGCCGACTACGTGCGCGACTACGGCCTGCAGCGCAGCGAGGGCGTCCTCCTGCGCTACCTCAACGACGCCTACAAGACCCTCTCGACCTCGGTGCCCGAAGGTTTGCGCGACGAGATGCTCGACGACGTGCTCGCCTTCCTGCGCGCCACGGTGCGCGCCACCGACTCCAGCCTGCTCGACGAATGGGAGGCGCTCCTCGACCCCTCCGTTCCGGCGGAGGAGAGGACGCGCAGGCTCGCTGCGGCGCAGGCCCATCGCGAAGCGTTGGCGGCGCGGCCGCGGGACACCGACGCACTCTTGCGCGATGGGCGCGCGCTGAACGCCCGTATCCGCACCGAGCTGCACCGCCTGCTGCTCGCCATCGCGCGCCGGGATTTCGCGGGCGCGGCCGCCGGGCTCCGCGCTCCCACGGCGGACTCGGCCTGGACCGCGGACGACCTGGAGGCGGAGCTCCAGCCCTGCCTCGCGGCCCTGGGCTCGCTCGACACCACGCCGCGGGCGCGGAGGCCGGATCAGACCGTCGTGCTCTCCGACGGACCGAAGCGCTTCCGTGCACAGCAGAAGCTCCTCGCTCCCGCACGCGCCGAATCGGCCGTCGAGGCGCTCTCGCGCACGGCCGGCGCGGCGGCGGCGCAGGCCGGCTCCGAGGAGTGGATGATCGACTGCGTGGTGGACCTCGCGGTCCCGCGCCCGGAGGACGAGGCCCTGCTGGAGCTCGTGCGCATCGGGATCTAGGCCGGTTCCGCCACCACGGTGAGGCGCGGCAAGGTCGTCGTGCCGAAGTAGACGGCGTCGAGCAGCTTGCGGTTGTGGATGACCGGCTTGTCGAACTTCGTCAGCCGCAGGCCGTCCAGCGACTCCACCGCGCGGACGTGCCGGACGATGGCGGCATCGGCGGCGATCTCGCGCCGCCCGATGAAGAGGGCCGCGCGCTTGACGATGGGCAGCATGGCGCGGAGCGGCGAGCCGTCGGCGACGCGGACGAAGACGAAGAGGTGGAACCGCGTGGTCGTCTCGGTCTCCGGGACGATGAACACCGCCGTCCGCACCGAGAGCGGGCGGGGCTCGCCCGCGGGCGACTCCCAATGGAAGTCGAAGACGGTGTGGATGGGATCGAAGCGGGTGACCCACCCGTTGACGTACCGGTCGCCCGCGACGATCCCCAGCAACGGCAGGAGGGGATGCATGCGCTGGGGGCCCAGGTAGTGCACCTCCGTCCGGTCGTCGAAGTTCGTCGCCGAGAACTCCACTTGAGAGAGTCCAGCCGCATCCCAGCCGAGCATGGAGTGGACGGTGGCGAAGTGTTCGTCCTCGGAGAAGTTGTCGAGGGCGACGCGCAGCGGGCACTCGAACAGGTGGGAGAGGGTGCCGGCGAGCTCGAATCCCTCCCACCCCAGGGCCGGCAGCGTGCGCGATGGCAGGGTGGTCTGCGGCTACCATGGCTGGAGCTTCGGCGCCGACGGCGGC
>DASRTX010000477.1:0-7496 GCA_035655715.1 Myxococcales bacterium
CTAAGGTTCCCCTCTGTACAGCGCCTCCGGTGAGACAACTGGACCTCTCGCGACAGTCTCTGGTTGGAAGCAGGTGGAAGAGCGGTGAGAAACCTTTGACCAATCAAGGAGAATGAGCCATGGCATTAACAATCGCCGTCAAGAGCATCCAGTCCCTGGACGACAGCACGGAGTGGGGCGCCGATGAGCCGTACGTGCTGGTGACCGGTGTGGATCTGTCGCAACTGATTCCGCATGTCGAAGTGACGCTGTATGGTCCATGGGCGGACGTGGACAAGGGAGAGACGCACCAGACCGGCGTTTTCCTGCCCTTCTGGGGGCTCGACAATCGTACCGCGGTGGCGATTGCCAATCCGAGCTCCGTCATCTTCGTCGTCTCCGTAATGGAGAATGACGATGGGAAACCCGGGGCGCTGCGGACCCTGGTGAAAGCCGCCGCCGTGGCCAGCCTGGCGGCCTCGAACGGGATGCCACGCGCGACGCGGGTACAGAAGCTGCTGGCGGATATCCATGGTGCCCTCGGCATCCCCACGGGCGCTCCCAACTTTGACGACATCGTGGGCTCGAAGGAGCTCGTCCTCACACCCCCGGACCTGGTGCGTCCCCCGGGCGGGAGGCGGGTCAAAACACTCGATTTTGCCGGGGGTGACGAAGGGACATTCCGCGTGGCTGTCGAGCTCGCATTCGTTTAGCCCGGGTGGTCCCGACCGTGGAAGGCATCGCCGACGCTCCGGGGTCGTCACGCGGGGGGAGCCACCCCGCACGACGGCCCCGAAGTTTTTTTCTTCCTGGTCTTTTCCTGTAATCCCCCCGTAAGGTTCCCCCTTCTACGCTCCCCTCCGCGATTGGCTTCAGATCCAAACAAAGGAGAGGAGAATGAGAGCTCAAAGCCGTCTTCTAGCCCTGGGATTCGTGACCCTCGGGTTGGCGCTGTTGCTCGCCGCGCCGCCCGTGGCCGCGCAGACGCCCGCCGGGTGCGCGGGCGTGACCTACGCGGACGTGGTGGCCCTCGACCAGCCGTGGCTGTGGAACCGCTACGGCGCCCTGGAGCCGCAGGGGATGATGTATGCCCTGCGGCGCGACGTGGTGCCCACCAGCGACGCCGACGGCCTGCCGGACCCCGGCGTGGCCTACACGCTCGGCGCCGGACAGGTGAAGCTGCGCAGCGACAAGCGACCGCGCCCCCTGGTGCTGCGCGTCAACGCCGGCGACTGCCTGCACATCCATTTCACCAACCTGCTGGCGCCGGCCGTGCAGAGCGGCAAGGACGAGCAGCCGGCCACCCGCAACGCTTCCATCCATTTCGTGGGGCTGGAGGCGGTGAAGACGATCGCCGACATGGGGGCCAACGTCGGCCAGAACCCGGCGGGAGGCAACGGCATCATCGCTCCCAACAGCAACATCGACTACTGGCTGTACGCTCCCCACGAGGGGACCTACGCCTTCTACAACACCGGCGCCATGACCGGCGGCGAAGGGGACGCGGGGAGCATCTCCGCGGGGCTCTTCGGCGCCGTCAACGTGGAGCCGGCCGGCTCGGTCTGGTACCGCAGCCAGGTCACCCGCGACGACCTCAATCTCGCCCGCACCGACAAATTCGATAACGCCGTCGACAGCTTCCCGCGCATCGACTACGCGGCCGTCTATCCGAACACCCATCGCTACGCCGGCCTGCCCGTGCTGGGGATGTTGAAAGGCAACGAGATCGTCCATTCCGATCTCACGGCGAT
Organism: Myxococcales bacterium; assembly: GCA_035655715.1. Taxonomy (GTDB): domain Bacteria; phylum Myxococcota; class Myxococcia; order Myxococcales; family 40CM-4-68-19; genus 40CM-4-68-19. Next base: position 1,731 of record DASRTX010000477.1, read on the forward strand.
CATCGCCGGACCGTCCGGCTCGGGGTATCTGATCCCGGGCGTGGCCAGCACCCGGACCTATCCCAACCGGAATCAGCCGTTCCGCGAATTCACGATCATCTTCCACGACGAGACGGGCGCCGTGCAGGCGTTCCCGCAGTTCGAGAGCGACGATTTCAACTTCACCCTGCACAGCGTGCGCGACTCGTTCGCGATCAATTACGGCAGCGGCGGCGCCGGCGCCGAGATCCTGGCCAACCGCGTGGGCGTGGGCCCGGCCCGCGACTGCCCGGAGTGCAAATACGAGGAGTTCTTCCTCTCCTCCTGGGCAATAGGCGATCCCGCCATGGTGGTGGACAAGCCGGCCAACGACCCCTGCACCCCGGACCAGATCGAGGCCGCCAAGCCCTGCTACAACCCGGGGCTGAAGGCGACGAAAGCGTTCTATGCGGACGATCCGTCGAACGTCTATCACAGCTATCTGTCCGATCACGTGAAGTTCCGCAACGTACACGCGGGCAGCGACGATCACCACATCTTCCACCTGCACGCGCACCAGTGGCTGCACACGCCCAACAGCGACACTTCCGCCTACAAGGACAGCCAGTCGATCGGCCAGGGCGCGGGCTACACCTACGAGATCGCCTACGAGGGGAGCGGCAACCGCAACAAGACGGTGGGCGATTCGATCTTCCACTGCCATTTCTATCCCCACTTCGCGCAGGGGATGTGGAGCCTCTGGCGCACGCACGACGTGCTGGAGCTGGGCACCCGCCTGGATGCCAACGGCCGTCCGGCCGCCGGCGCGCGGGCCCTGCCCGACTACGAGATCCAGGCCGGCACGCCGATCCCGGCGATCGTGCCGATTCCGATCCTCGCCATGGCGCCGCTGCCCGGGCCGGTGTCGATCGTGGCCGGCCAGGTGTCGCTGCCCACTGCGGTGACCACCAATCCCGGCTATCCGTTCTTCGTCCCCGGCAAGGCGGGGCACCGGGCGCCTCATCCGCCGCTCGACTTCGCGGTCGATCCCGGCAGCGGCCTGCCGATCGACGGCGGCCTGCCGCGCCACGTGGTGACCGCCGGCACGGCCGCGAGCATCGAGACCCGCTACGATTTCCATAAGGAGATCAAGACGGCCACCGTGAAGTGGCTGGCCGAGGCCGGCGAGCCAGTGGAGCAGGTGGCGATGAATTTCCACGCCACGGCCGGCGGCTTCGCCACCTCCACGCCGCTCGGCGGCGCGGCGACCTTCAAGGTCAACGGCCATCCGGCGAAGCCGGGCGCTCCCTACGCGGATCCCTGCTTCGACGACGCCGGCAACGCCATCACCGACGTGCGCTACTACAAGGCGGCGGACATCCAGCTCGACGTCAAGCTCAACAAGGCGGGGTGGCACTATCCGCAGTCGCGCATCCTCGCCCTGTGGGGGGACGTCAACGCCCTGCTGGCCGGCACCAAGGCGCCCGAGCCGTTCTTCTTCCGCGCCAACAGCGGCCAGTGCATCGAGTACTGGCACACCAACCTGGTGCCCAGCGAGTACGCGCTCGACGACTTCCAGGTGCGCACGCCCACCGACATCCTGGGCCAGCACATCCACCTGGTGAAGTTCGACGTCATGGCCTCGGACGGCGGCGGCAACGGCTGGAACTACGAGGACGGCACTTTCGCCGGCGAGGAGGTGCAGGAGCGCATCTGCGCCATCCGCCAGGCCCAGCCCGGCCGCTGCGGCGAGCCCAGCACCACCTCCTGCACCTTCGGCGGCACGCCGACCACGAGCTGCCCGGTGCCCAGGACGCACCCGTTCTTCGCCAAGGGCCAGGACGCCGACTGCAACAATAAAAACGATTTCCTGGGCGCGCAGACGACCGTGCAGCGCTGGTGGGCCGATCCCATCACCAATCAGGACGGCACCGGCCGCACCCTGCGCACGGTGTTCACGCACGACCATTTCGGCCCCTCCACGCACCAGCAGACGGGCCTCTACGCCGGCCTGGTGGTCGAGCCCGCCGGCACCACCTGGTACCACAACGAGACCGGCACCCAGCTCGGCACCAACGGCGGCCCCAGCCTCACCCAGGACGGCGGCCCCACCTCGTGGCAGGCGGTGGTACACAGCGCCGCCCGCAAGGACAACTACCGGGAATTCCTGCTCGAATTCGCCGACTTCCAGCCGGCCTACACGCCCGGCGGCGGCACCTGCCCGGTGGTCGACACCGTGCGCGCGGTCAATCCGCCCGCCAAGGAGGAGGTGGGCCTGCCCGACCTCTACGCCCGGTCGAATTCGTGCCCGGTGACCGAAGGGAGCTCGGCGTTCCTGCCCGCTCCCTGCCCGGAGGCCGTCTCCGCCGCCGACATCGGCATGATGGTGGTCAACTACCGCAACGAGCCGGTGGCCCTGCGCGTACACGATCCGGTCTCCAACGGCCAGGCGTCCGGCAAGAAGGGGGACCTCTCCTTCGCCTACCAGTCGCGCACCGACCGCGCCGAGACGGCGTTCAACACGCAGCCCGGGTTCTATCCGCCGCTGACCACCGGCCTCACCCCCGGCGACCCCTACACGCCGCTGATCCGCATGTTCGAAGGCGACCAGGTCAAGATCCGCACGCTGGTGGGCGCCCATGAGGAGCCGCACAGCTTCACCATCCACGGCCTCAAGTGGCTCTTCGAGCCGGACGACAAGGACTCCGGCTATCGCAATTCGCAGATGACGGGCATCTCCGAGTGGTTCGACTTCGAGGTGCCGCGCGTGCCCAGCCTGGTCGACGGCAAGTTCGCCGACTACCTCTACAAGCCCAGCGCGGCCACCGAGTCGCAGTGGGGCGGCGCCTGGGGCATCCTGCGCATCTACCGCAACGACACCTCGTTCTCGCCGGCCACCAGCCGCTTCGCGCTGGTGCCGCTGAGCACCTACAACTCGACCGCCAAGTCGCCCACGCCGGACACGGTGTTCGATTCGATCCCCGTCAGCCAGGCCCAGGCCGAAGGCGTGCCGGGCTCCGACGTCGATCCGGCCTCGCCCGTGCCGGTGGCCGGCGAGACCACCGCCACCACCGCCGCGACCTCCACGTCGACCACCACCAAGGCCGTGGCGGCCGGCGGCACCATCAAGATCGCCTGCCCGCCGGGCGTCTCCTACCGCAACTACGACGTCACCGCGGTGTCGGCAGCCGAGGTGCTGAAGAACGATCCGATCGGCCTGGCCGGCCTGGTCTACAACTCGCGCGGCGCGTCCACGAGCGGTCTCAGCGGCGGCGCGGGCCCGCTGTTTGATCCCACGGCGATCCTGTTCGTCTACACCTCCGACCTCACCTACTCGGGCGTGCCGTCGCGTCCGCGTCTCAACCAGAACGTCCGCCGCGAGCCGCTCATCCTGCGCGCCAACGCGGGCGAGTGCATCAAGGTGACGCTGCGCAACGACCTGCCGGCCACCTACGCCGACCTGCCGGGCTACACGGGCGTCAACATGCTGATCGACGGCTTCAACCAGAACGACATCGTGCCGTCGATGGAGGTCAGCCTGCATCCGCAGCTCGTGTTCTACGACGTGCAGCGGAGCGACGGCTCGAACGTGGGCCTCAACCCGTCACAGTTCGGCAAGCAGACCGCCGCGCCGGGCGAGAAGCGCACCTATTACTGGTACGCCGGCGACGTGCAGGCGTCCACGGTGACGCCGATCGAATTCGGCGCCACCGGCCTCACCTCGGCCGATCCGATCAAGCACAGCAACAAGGGGCTGATGGGCTCGCTGATCGTCGAGCCGGCCACCGCCACCTGGGCGCTCGATCAGGATTCCAGCCCGAAGACCACCCGCGCCTCGGCCACCGTCAGCTCGAGCAACGGCAGCTTCAAGGCGTTCCATGAATTCGCCTTCATCATCCAGGACGACGTCAACCTGCGGTACTCGGGAGGCAAGGCGGTGCCCAACCTGACGGTCGACGACGACGCCGAGAACAGCGGCCAGAAGGCGGTCAACTACCGCGCCGAGCCGCTCTGGTACCGCGCGGGCTGGGGGCCGCAGACGCCGCTCAACAGCAAGCTGCCGGTCTTCAGCACCCGCCAGTTCTCGCAATTCGACCAGATCCTCCACAACAGTTGGGTCGGCGGCGATCCCGAGACGCCGGTCTTCCAGGCCCACGCCGGCGAGGACCTCCGCTTCCGCGTGGTACACCCCTCCGGCCACACCCAGGCGCACGTCTTCGAGGCCCAGGGGCACCCCTGGCTGGAGCGGCCGTACGTCACCGGCTCGAATTCCACCCGCATCGGCACCAACACCACCTCGGAGTGGTTCGGCACCCGCGGCGGCGTCGGTCCCAGCGACCACTTCGACGGCCTGGTGCCCGACGGCGCCGGAGGCAAGTTCCACGTCACCGGCGACTACCTCTACCGCGACTACCCCGGCCCGCGCCTCGACGCCGGCATCTGGGGTCTGCTGCGGATCATTCCCTGACCCTTCATCTCCTTGCGGTTTTTCCGGCGGCCGGCTCCTCACCGGCCGCCGTCTCTTTCTCAGCGGAGCGATCCCGAACTGCACGAGCCGCTCGTTCCGCGGGCCGAGCTTGCCCCGGATCATCGACCGCATCCCGATCGCCGTCTCCTTCCCCCGTCCCATCTCCGCGTTGAGCCGCTGCGTGGCCTCCTGGCGCAGCCCGGCCAGCTCGTTCTGGCGCGCCTTGAGCGCGCGCGCCGCGGTCAACAGCCGCGCCAGGAGCGCGATGTCCTCCTCGACGTGCGGCAGGAGATCGGGGCTCCTCCGCACCGCTTCGAGGAGCTCCTCCCAGTCGGTCAGCACGTCCGCCAGTGAATTGGGTCTGCCCATGATCTCCCTCCTGATGAGATGGATCGTATCAAAGATGTCTCTTTCGAGTCAAGTATACGGAGGCGGGGGCGGGGATGTCTAGGGCGCGGACCGGAGATGGAGCGATCCGGGAACCGGCGGGAGCGCCACAGCTTCGGCGTGAGCGGCGCCAACTTCGGCGTGCGCCACGCCCGCCGAGAGGCGGACGGCCCGCCTCGAAAGGCGGACCGCGCAAATCTCGGCTGGGAGGCGCACGCCGCGAGACGGACGGCGCCATCTCCGGCGTGGCTCATCCACGCCGGGGTGCAGGCAAGCCGCCTTCTGGCGTGGCCTCTCCCGCCCCATTTGCGATACCATCCCCTTCCGTGCAAAACCTCCGCGATCTGCTGTCTAGAATTGCCGACCGGGACGCGAAGCGGTCCGAAGCGACAGTGCAAGCCGACGTCCGCACGCTTCTCCTGGAGGCGCCCTTCCAGCTTTCCGAGGACGACCTGCGCGAGGTCCATCTGGAGTCGCCCGCGGGCGAGCGCCGCCGCATCGACGTCGAGACGGGCACTACCGTCATCGAGGTCAAACGCGACCTCCGCCGCGCCGGCGTGCTCGCCGATGCCGTCAAACAGCTCACCGGCTACGTGGAGGCCCGCGAAGCCGAGATGAAACGGCGCTATGTCGGCGTGATCACCGACGGCGCGGAGTGGCGCTGCTTCCAACTCACCCCGGACGGTCTCCAAGAGGCCTCCACCTTCACCCTCCGCAAAGACAAGCCGGATTCCGACGGCCTGGTCGTCTGGCTCGAAGGCGTCCTCGCCACCGCACAGCAGATCCCACCGGTTCCCAGGGAGATCACCCTGCGGCTCGGCGTCGGCAGCAGCGCCCATGCGCTCGACACCACGAGCCTGCGCGCCCTCTACGCAGCACACAAAGACCACCCCTCGGTGCGCATGAAGAGGCAGCTCTGGGCCCGCCTCCTCACCACCGCTCTCGGCTCGCAG
>DASRTX010000478.1:0-2245 GCA_035655715.1 Myxococcales bacterium
ATGCCCTGTTCAAGTCGCTGCTGTTCTTCGGCGCCGGCTCCGTGGCGCATGCCACGGGAACGCGGGACCTGGAGCTGACCGGCGGCCTCGCCCGGCGGATGCCGGCCACCGCCGGCCTGTTCCTGCTGGGCGCGATCGCCATCTGCGGCCTGCCGCCGCTCAACGGCTTCGTCAGCGAGCTGTTCGTCTACCTCGGCCTGGTGCGCGCGGCAATCGCTCCGGAGTCGTCCTGGGCCGCGCTGCCCGCTCCGGTGCTGGCGGCCACCGGCGCCCTGGCGGTCGCCTGCTTCGTCAAGGTCTTCGGCATCGCCTTCCTCGGCGCCGCGCGCTCGCCGGCCGCCCGCGACGCGCAGGAGTCGCCGCCGCTGATGCTGGCGCCGATGGCCGTCCTGGCGTTGGCGTGCGCCGTCCTCGGTGTCGCCCCCGGCCTCGCCGCGCCGGCGCTGGAGCACGCCGCCGCGGCATGGGCGGGGCAACCGCTGGGGGGCCTGTCGCTGGCGGGGCTCGCTCCCTTGAGCTGGATCTCCGCCGCCGCCGCCGCCCTGCTCGCCGCCGCGGCGCTCGCCACAGCGGCGGTGCTGCCGGCCTGCCGCCGCGGCCGGCGCCGCGCGCCGGCGCTCCCTACCTGGGACTGCGGCTACGCCGCCGGCTCGCCGCGGTTGCAATACACCGCCTCGTCCTTCGCCCAGTTGATCACCTCCCACTTCGCCTGGGTGCTGCGCCCCAGGGTCCACGCCCCGCGCATCGAGCAGCTCTTCCCCGCGCCGTCCCATTTCGACTCCCACGTCGAGGACCTCGTCCTGGACGGCCTCCTTCTGCCCGCCTCCCGGGGAGCGGCCCGGGTCTCCGCGCGGATGCGCGCCTTGCCCCAGGGACAGTTGCAGCGCTACATCCTCTACATCCTGGCGGTCCTCGTTCCCCTTCTCGTCTGGGCGATGGCCGGGGAGAGCGGCGGTCGATGAAGACGCCGGGCCTGGCTCTCTCCCTGCTGATCGCGGCGGGTTGTGTCCTCACGGCGAGCGGCGTCCCCGGGCTGCTGTTGCGGTGGCGCTCGCGCTGGGGACCGGGGATCGCCGCGTCCGCCACGGTGCTCGGCTCGCTCGTCGGCCTCGCCGGCTGCGCTCTCGTGCTCGGCGGCTCCGGTGCCGCCGCGGTGTCGCTGCCGTCCGCCGTGCCGGGAGCCCGGCTGGTCCTCGCCGCCGATCCCCTGAGCGGTTTTTTCGCCCTGCCGGTGTTCGTGGTGGGAGCTCTCGGCTCGCTCTACGGGCTGGCCTACTGGCCGCCAGCCGAGCATCCCCGGAACGGCCGCCGCCTGCGCTTCTGCTATGGCCTCCTCCTCGGCAGCATCACCTTCGTCACCCTGGCGCGGGACGGCGTCGGCTTTCTGGTGGCCTGGGAAGCGATGGCGCTGTCCGGATTCTTTCTCGTCACCACCGACGCCAGGTCACGGGAAGCCCGCAGGGCCGGCTGGCTCTACCTCGTCTTCAGCCACGCCGGCACCCTCTGCCTGATCGGCTTCTTCGCTCTGCTCGCCAGCGCCAGCGGCGGCTTCGCGTTGCGCGCCCTGGCTCCCGGAGAGATCGGGCGCGGCGCCGCGACGGCGGCGTTCCTGCTGGCGTTCGCCGGCTTCGGGATCAAGGCGGGAGCGATGCCGCTGCACTCCTGGCTCCCCGCCGCGCACGCTGCCGCTCCCAGCCACGTGTCGGCGGTGATGTCCGGGGTCATGCTCAAGGCCGGTGTCTACGGCATCGTTCGCGTGGCCAGTGTATTGCCGTCACCGCCGGTCTTCTGGGGCGCGACCGTGCTGACCGTCGGCGGATGCTCGGCCTTGCTGGCGATCGCCTTCGCTCTCGGCCAACGTGACCTCAAGCGGCTACTCGCCTATAGCAGCATCGAGAACGTCGGCATCATCCTCCTCGGGCTGGGGCTGGCGCTGGTCGGGCGCTCGGCGGGACGCCCCGACTGGGTGCTGCTGGGGCTCGCCGGCTGCCTGCTGCACGTGTGGAACCATGCCCTGTTCAAGTCGCTGCTGTTCTTCGGCGCCGGCTCCGTGGCGCATGCCACGGGAACGCGGGACCTGGAGCTGACCGGCGGCCTCGCCCGGCGGATGCCGGCCACCGCCGGGCTGTTCCTGCTGGGCGCGCTCGCCATCTGCGGCCTGCCGCCGCTCAACGGCTTCGTCAGCGAGCTGTTCGTCTACCTCGGCCTGGTGCGCGCGGCGATCGCTCCGGGATCGGCCTGGGCC
>DASRTX010000479.1:0-2272 GCA_035655715.1 Myxococcales bacterium
TGCGCCCGAAAGCGTGACCGCGGCGCCGGAGGATTGCGACCAGGAGAAGCTGAGCGCAAGGCCGGCGATGCTCTTGCTGGCGCTGCCATCCAGCGTCACCAGGGCGCCGGAGGCAACGGTCTGGTCGGGACCCGCGTTGGCCACCGGCAGCGGCCGCTCCGGATTGACCGTGATGGTCACCGTCGCGGGTGCCGAGCTGAGCCGGGCATCGCTGACCACCAGCGAGAAGACGAGGATGCCGGCGGGCTGGTCGAAGGGAACCGAGCTCGCCGTGAAGGTCGGGTGTGGCGTGTCCGCGCCGAACAGGGTCACTGCCGTGCCCGAGCTCTGCGACCAGGCGAAGCTGATGGGGAACCCGTCCGGGTCGAAGCTGGCTGAACCGTCGAGCGTCACCAGGGCGCGCGAGTCCACCGTCTGGTTGGGCCCGGCGTTGGCGATGGGAGCCTGGGGCGGTGGCGGCGGCAGCGGGTCCACGGTGATGGTCACGCTGGAGGGCGCCGAGCTGGCGTTGGCGTCGCTGACCACCAGCGAGAAGGTGAGGCTCGCCGCCGGCAGGCCGGGGGCGATGGAGGGCGCCGTGAAGGTGGGGTTCGCCGCAGCGGCATCGGAGAGCGTCACCGGGGTGCCCGAGGCCTGGGTCCAGGAGAAGCGCAGGGGCAGGCCGGCGGGATCGCTGCTGGCGCTGCCGTCGAGCGTGACCAGCGCGCCGGACGCCACCCTCTGGTCGGGGCCGGCGTTGGCGATGGGCGGGGGGACGATGGCGTTCACCGTGATGGTGACGGTGTCCGGCGCGGACGCTCCATTGGCGTCGCTGACCACCAGCGAGAAGACCAGCGAGGCGGGCGGCGTGCCGAAGGCTACCGCGGGAGCGGTGAAGCTGGGGTTGGCGGTGGCCGCGTTGGCGAGGGTGACGGCCGGGCCGGACGCCTGCGACCAGGAGAACGTGAGCGACGCGGTGGAAGGAACGGGGCTCGCGCTGCTGCCGTGGAGCGTCACCAGCGCGCCCGAGGTCACCGTCTGATCGGGGCCGGCGTTTGCCACCGGCGGGGCGGGTGGCGGAGGGGCCGCCGCCGCAGCCTGGATGAGCTTGGCGAGGATGGTCCCGTCGGTCCGGGTCGTGCCTTCCACGTCGACGATCTGCCCGATGCCCAGGGCGGAGAACTGAGCCCGCTTGCCGGCGATCTCGATCTTGGTCTTCGCGTCGGTGAGCACCGGCCGCTTCGCTACCACCAGGCGGTCGGGCGGGACGATGGCCTCGATGGCGCCGGTGAACTTCACCGTGGCGCTGGAGCCAGAGTTGCCCCCGGAGCCGGAACTGCCGCCGGAGTCGGACCCCTTGATGGCGGTAGTGATCCGGCGGGCGAGGACGCTGCCGTCGGACTGGAGCAAGCCCTCGATGTCGGCGGGCTCGCCCAGCATGCCAGGATCGAGGTCGGCTATCCTGCCGCCGGCGCGGATGTTGGTGTCGTCGTCGGTGCGGATGCGAGTGGAGCCGACGCGCAGGTCGTTCCCTGCGACGGAGGCGACCATGCCGCGCAGCATCGCCCGCGGTTCGCCCTCGAGCCGGGCGCTGCCGTCGGCCGCCAGGCGGATGTCGAGGCTCACCACCATGCCGTCGCCGATGGGAGGCAGCCCGACCTCGGCGTTGGCGCCGGGTCCGGCGAGGCGCAGCGTCGACGCGCCCGCTGGCGCGCCGTTGAGCGCGAACTGACCTCCCGCATCGGTGCGGCTGGAAAGCGAAGTCCCGGCGAGCCTGGCATCCAGGCCCGCTGCAGGCCGCCCATCGGCGCCCACGACCTGTCCCTGGATCGTGCCGCGCTGCGCACCCTGGCTGCAGGCGAACGCCGCCGCTGCGATACAGAAGAACAGCGGAACACCAATCTTCCGGCCCAATCTGCGCATGTAAACTGCCTCCCGCCCCCGTGCGGGCAGAGAAGACCCGCCCGTTGAAGGGGACGACCCCTCATTGCAGCGGCGAGAGACTTTTATTTTGGCGCTCGCTCCAGAGTGGAATGGGCGGCGCCGCGACTGTCGTGGAATTGATGGGTCAATGCGACCCCGTTCAAGAAATGAACGGCACCGATCATTTCAATCGGCCGGTTTTGATACCGACCAACGTCGGGTTCAACGTCTCGGTTCGCGTACGGCTTGCGCGCCGGCGGCCTGGGCCGCAGCGCCCAGACGCGCCAGGGCCTTCTGCAGATGGATTGCTGCCGCGCCGCCCGCCGTGGCGGTCACGCGGGTGCCCGCCCCGTCCTGGACCAGCACGAAG
>DASRTX010000480.1:0-11201 GCA_035655715.1 Myxococcales bacterium
GTCGAGGCGCTGCCTCGCGAGGTGCGTCGCGAGCTGGCCCACGCGGTGGGAGCCCTCTGCCGCCGCGAGGGATACCTCTCGCTGCACGACGACGTCCGCGCCTCCCTGCCTCGAGAGCCGCGCGCCCGGCGCGGACGGCTCGCCAAGGTGATCCCGATCTTCAAGTACCAGCGCGGCTGACGCGCGGGATCAGGTCGAAGGAGATGCGGCGCGCCTCCACCGGCAGCCGCGCCACGAACGACGCCGCCCAGTCGGGCTCCTCCGCAAGGCCGATGCTGCCGTCGTGCGCCAGCGCCACCAGCCTGCAGAGATAGAGCCCGAGCCCGAGGTTGTGGTGCCCGCGCGATCCCGCCCGCGAGCCGGCGTGCTTCTGGAAGAGCCTTTCGCGCGCCTGCAGCGGCACCGGTTCGCCGGTGTTGCGGACCGCCAGGACCAGATCGGGTCCCTCCTGCCAGGCGGCCACCTCGATGCGGCCGCCGGCGCGCACGAAGTCGAGGGCGTTGAGCACCAGGTTGTCGAAGAAGCGGTGGATCATCTCCCGGTGCAGCACCGCGGTCAGCCCCGGCTCCACCGCGGCCTTGATCTGCGCCCCTGCCTGCCGCGCGGAGACCCCGTAGGCGTTGGCCAGCGAGATGAGCAGGGCGGAAAGGTCCACCTGCTCGGGGGGCGAGGAGAGCACGCCGCGCTCCAGCCGGGCGATGGCGAGCAGGTCGCCCACCATGGACTGCAGCCTGCGGCCCTGCTGCTCGATCATCTTCACGTCGTCTTTCAGCCTGCCGGTGATCTCGCTCGCCACCACCTCGGCCAGGCCGATCAGCCCGGTGAGCGGGCCTTTCATGTCGTGGACCAGCAGATGGGTGAGCGTCTCCGCCTCGCTCTGGGCGTGGCGCAGCTCCTCGTGGCTCACCTCGTTCACCACCAGGCGCGCCAGCATCCGCTCCAATTCGCGCACCACCGCGGTGGAGGCCATGGCCACCAGGAGGAGCACCACCGCGCTGGAGGCGAGGTTTGCCCAGCCGACGCCGGCGCGCAGGTGCAGCGCGGCGAGCAGGACCAGCGAAAGCCCGGCGGTGGCGGTGATGATGCGCTTGCGCATCGAGAGCGAGGAGAGGCCGACCAGGAGCGAGAACACGCCCAGGGCCCAACCCGCGTTGAACTGCGGGCTGTTCGTCCGCGCGGTTCCCGTCCACAGCAGCAGGAAGACGAAGGCCACGTCGAGGATGGGCGACGCCATCGCCAGCGTCTGCCGCACGGCACGGCCCTTCTGCACCGGCCGGAACACGAGGTAGCTGCCCAGAGCGTAGAGCAGGAGCGGCAGCAGGTAGGTGCGCGACTCCGGATCCCCGAGCCCGGCGAAGACGGCCGTGACCGCGGCGAAGGCCGTCAAGGCCACCGTCCGCAGCCGCGCCAGCGAGGTCATCGCGCGCGTGCGCAGGTTCGCGAAAGCGCGCGTGCTCGACTCGGTGAGCAGTCGGCCGCGGGAGGCGCCATCGTCGGAAAGCATGAGAGATTCCGATTGTCAGCGATCCATGCCCGCCCCGCAAAGCTTCCGCACCGCGCGCCGCAGCGAATCGTCGCAATCGTCCGGCAGGGCGTCCAACGGGAACCAGCGCAGCTCCCGACTCTCCTCCGACATCCGCGGTGCCGCTCCTACACGCGCGGCGAAGCCGTAGCGGAGGTCGAGATGGGGATGCGCCGCCTCGCCGGGGCGGGCCGGGATGAGATGAACGTCCACGTCGAGGATGGCGGCGTCGGGCAAGGGAGCCAGATCGGCCGGGGAGAGCCCGGTCTCCTCCTCGATCTCGCGGAGCGCGATCTGGCGGGGATCGGTCTCGCCCTCGCCGTGGCCGCCCGGCTGCAACCACCTGCGCAGCTTGCCGTGGTGCAAGAGGAGCAGGTGGGCGCGGGCGGCATCGAGCACGAAGCCGCTGCCGGTGAGATGGCCCTCGCGCTGCGAGCGGAGGTGGGCATCGGCGGGGTGCCGCTCGAGGAAGGCGCGGATGAAAGCGAGGTCGCGCTCCTCCTTCTCGTCGGCGGGCCGATGCGCCGCGAGCTGTGCGAAAAGGTGCGACCAGTCGAGCCCGGCCATGCTCCTCCACAGACGTCGCGGCGCACTTTGCCACGGGCTGTGGACGGAGCGAAAAGACGCTTGCGTTCCGCGCCTGAGCGGCGACCGCGGCTGTGGAGAACCTGTGCCTTGCCCGGCAATTTTCCTGAGTGTTGACGGGCGGTTAACAGCGGTGCTAGCACGCTCGCCCGGGAGGCTCCGGCGCGGTGTTGCAACCTGCCGTGTCGGACCCCTGCGGCAGGTTGTTCGCAGATCTTCCCCCGGGGGCGCAGGGCAGCATTGACCGCAAGAGAGTACATCGAGGCCGTTGCGCTGGAGCTCGGCAGGGTGCGCGGGAAGGGACTCTTCCTCTCGCCTGTCGACGCGCAGCTTGCGCTCTCCTGGCACGCGGCGGACGTGCCGCTTTCGGCGGTGCTCGGCGAGGTGCGCAAGGCTGTGCGCCTGCGGGGCGGAAGGGCAACCCGCGGCGCCGCCCAGCTCTCCATCTCGCTACAGGCGGTGGCCAGGTCCGTCGAACGCTTCCGGCCTCGGCCCGGCCCGCAGCCCAAGGCCGAGGGCCTGGGCGCTGAATTGCGCGCGGCCTGCCGCCCCGCGGGCCTGGCGGCGCGCGCCACCTGGCAATCCCTGGCCGACGTGGCCGAGGATCTCCTCGCTCATCACGGGGCCGACGGCTACTGGACGGCGGCGGTGCGCGCGCTCAAGGAATCGCTGCGCGAGCTGCCCCGGTCGGCATCGCTGCGGGCCGGCGCGGCGCTGCGCGAGAGGCTGGCGCCACGGCCGGCGGGGATGTCCCGCCGCAGCTACCAGCGCAGCCTGCAGCTGATGCTGCTCTCCGCGGCCAGCGAGCGCCTCGGCCTGCCTCCCCGCGCGTTCCTTCTCTAGGAGACCCTGGAAGATGCCCGAGCCGTTGCCAGCGCCGAAGCCCGCGTGCGCCCGATGTGACGGCGAGGGGTTCACCTTCCAGCAGCGCGAGAGCAGCGGCGTGGCCGTCGCCTGCGCCTGCACGACGGATTGTCCCTCGTGCCACGGCCAGGGACGGCTCTACGCGCGCGACGAGCGCGGCTACGAGGTGCTGCGCGGCTGCGGCTGCGGCGCCGACCCGCGGCGGCTCTCGCTGCTCACCGGGCTGCGGCTGCCGCCCAAGTTCCTCGATCGGACGCTCTCGGGCTGGCGGGCCTACAGCCCCGCGCAGCAGCGCGCCCTGTTGCGCGCGCGAAGGTACGTGGACGAGTTCGTCCCGGGGGCGGGGGGGCAGCGCGCCCTGCTCTTCTGCGGGCCTCCCGGCACGGGAAAGACGCACCTGCTCGCCGCCATGCTGCGCGAGCTGGCGGCGAGGAAGGGCGTGCGCGGCAGGTACGAGGAGTTCTTCCTGCTCCTCTCCGACATCCGCGACGGCTTCTCCCGCGGCCTCTCCTCGCGAGAATGGCTGGAGCCGCTGCGCCAGGTGGACATCCTCGCCATCGACGAGATCGGCAAGGGCGGCAAGAACCGCGAGTTCGAGCAGGGCGTCCTCGACGAGGTGATCAGCGTCCGCTACAACGCCGGCCGCCCCACGCTGCTCGCCACCAACTATCCGCGGCCGGGCACCACCGGCTGGGAGTTCCGCGCCGACGGCCAGGCCGCGGAAAACCTGGAAACGCGGGTTGGCCCGCGCATCTTCTCCAGGCTGCACGAGATGTGCGACCTGCTCGACGTCACCGGTCCCGACCAGAGGGAGGTGCAGCACGATGCCCGCAAGGCTCGCGACGACGCGGCCGAGACTCCTGCTCGTGGGTCGCGACCTGCAAGAGGCTGAGCGCATGCGGCGGCTCTTGCCGGGCCGGGTCCGCATCGCGCACGCACCTTCGCAGGCCATGCCTGCCCTGGGCGCCACCGACGTGGTGCTCCTCGAAGACCGCTCCTGGCCGCGCGACGAGGAGGACGCGCTCGGTCAGCTGCGCGAGCTCTCCGCCGCGTACAAGCTGGCGCTGGTGCTTTCACGCCTGCGCGGCGAGGCCGGCGATGCGATGCGCGTGCCGGTGGTGGAGCGGCCCTACCGGCTGGAGGAGGTGGCGCGGGCCATCCAGGTGGCGCTGCTGAGGAGGAGGGCATGACCCGGTTCGGCCCCCGGCGCGGCGAGAAGTTGGGCGGCATCCTCCATCGCGCGCTCAAGGAGCACGGGATGGCGCGGCGCCTGCCCCGGCGCATCGCCGCCGACGTGTGGGAGAGCGCCGTGGGCCGGCAGATCGCGGCGCGCGCGCAGCCCACCGTCCTCTCCGGTGGCACGCTGCACGTGCTGGTGCAGGACCACCGCTGGCGCGACCAGCTGGACGCGGCGCGGAAGTTCGTGATCGAGCGGATCAACGGGCGGCTGGGCAAGGACGTGGTGCGCGAGCTGCAGTTCGGTCTCGCGCACGAGGGGGCGCTGCGGGAGGGCCGGCGGAGGGCCGGCCTCGGCGAACCGCCGCAGCCGGAGGTGGCGGTGGAGCCGGGGGCGGTCCTCGGCGAGGCGAGGCTGGAGGCGGGACTGCGCGAGGCGGTGCTGCGCGCGGCGGAGGCGGCGGCGAGGAAGGGTTTCAGGGAAAGCCGAGGCCCAGGGAACGGGTGAGACGGCGTGCACAGACGGCAAGGATGCCGGCGCCGAGCGCCACGGCGTGGAAGGCGCTCGGGGCCTACGCGCGCGGGCGATTGGTGGAGAAGGCGGCTGGCTTTCCCACCTTGACGCTCGACGTCCCGTGGGACGTGTTCGCTTCCCAGGGCATCGACGATGGGACGCTCCTCTTGCTCCAGCATCTACCCCCGGCCGAGCCCGCCTCCGTCCTCGATCTGGGCTGTGGGTACGGAGCGCTCGGGTTGCCGGTGGCGGCCCGGTGGCCGCAGGCGCGCTGCGTCCTGGTCGATCGAGATCTCTTGGCGGTGGCGGCCTCGGCGCACAACGCGGCTGCGCTTGGGCTTGCAAACGTCCGGGCCCGACCCGGGCTCGGGTATCGGGGGCTGGACAGCCAGCGATTCGACTGGGTGCTCTGCAACGTCCCCGCGCGGATCGGCGAGCGCGCCGTGCGCTACCTGCTCGAGGGAGGGCGGGCGCTGGGCGCGGAAGTGCGCGCGGTGGTGATCCGGGATCTGTCGAGGGTGCTCGAATCGCTGCAGCTTCCGGGGTTGCGCCAGGTGGCCCGCGGCGCGCGGCACGACGTCTTCGCCCTGGACCGCGGCCCGACGGCGGTCGGCCTCTCCGATCTCTCCGACGAGGAGATCTACGCGCGCGATCAGACCGAGATCCTGGGCCTGCGCCTCTCCCGCCCCTTCGATGCCTCCGAGGATCCGTCGCACGGCCGCCTGCTCTCGGCGCTGGCGGAGTCGCTGCCGCGGACGGCTCCACGGCGGGCGCTCGCCTTCCGAGCCGGATATGGGGCGCTCCCCCTGCACCTCAAGGCCCGGTACCCGCAGGCCGAGGTGATCGCCCAGGAGCGCGATCTGCTCGACGCCGCTTTCCTGCGACGCAACGCGCGGGCCTTGGACCTCGAGGTGGAGGTCCGCGAGACGCTCTGGCCCGCGGAAGGCCTCCCGCAGGGGGACTTCGCCCTGGTGGCGGGCGAGCTGTCGTCTCCTGCGGGCCCGGCGGTGGCCGCGCAAGAACTGCAGCAGGCGGCGGATCTGCTGGCTCCCGGAGGAGAAGCGCTGATCGTCGCGACCTGGAAACAAGAGCGGGAATGGCTCCCCGGAGCCGCTCCCAGAGGGGCGCCGATGACGCTGCTCCTGCGCCGGGAAGGGGCGTCCGTGCTGAGGATTTCCCGACCTCGGGGGCGCTGAAAGGGGCCCTCAGAGGAGGATTCGGTGTTTCCCGAGGGAGAAATCGCTGGACGAAGGCGATCCGCTTCTGTCAGAGTGCGCGTGTTTTCGAGGGGACACCACTTCCCCCTGGGAGGAAAAACCGGATGGCCGCCAAGAAAGCAGCCGCGAAGAAGCCCGCCAAGAAGACCGCCCGCAAGCCCAACGCAGCCTTCATGAAGGCCATGCAGCCCAGCCCCGCGCTGGCCAAGATCGTCGGGGAGAAGCCGCTGCCGCGGACCGAGGTTGTGAAGAAGCTCTGGGCGTACGTGAAGAAGAACAACCTCCAGGACAAGAAGGAGAAGCGGAACATCAACGCGGACGAGCAGCTCCGCGAGGTGTTCGGCGGCAAGAAGACCGTCTCGATGTTCGAGATGACCAAGCTGGTGAACGACAACCTGTCGTAGGCTCTTTCCGGCTGCACCGTTCACGCGAGGGCGCGGGTCCGCAAGGATCGGCGCCCTTCGTGTTTGTGATCAGAAACCGATCTGCATCGCGCCCCACTCGCCGTGGCTCTGGAGCAGGGCGCCCAGCTCGGGCAGGGCGGCGCAGATGCCGGCCACCGCGGCTGCCGGCAGGTTGACCAGGATCAAGCCGGCGCCGTTGAGGCGGTCGCGCTTGAGCCGCAGCGGCGTCCAGTGCAGCTCCACCGCCACGCCGTGGATGCCCAGCTTCGCCAACTCGGCGACGAGCGCGCGCGGCCGCGTCAACGCCTTGATCGGATACCAGAGCGCCGCCGGCACCCCCGCGATCTTCTCCAGCGCCCGCGCCGCGTCGGTCCATTCCTGCTTCTGCGCGTAGGGCGGGTCGAGCAGCACGAAGGCGCGCCCCTGGGCCGCCTCCGGCAAAGCGGCGAGGCCGTCCGCCTCGCGCACCTCGGCATCCGGGAGGGAGCGGCGCAGGACCGTGGCCGACTGGGGCTGGACCTCGTGCAGGACCATGCGGTCATCCGGCCGCAAGAGCGCCCGCGCAATCAGCGGCGAGCCGGGAACGGCGAGGGGCCGCGTGGCTCCGGGTCGTGACAGGCCGCGCAGGATGCGGGCGTAGCGCCCCGGCAGCCCCGCCTCCACGTTCCACAGGCGCAGAGCGCCCTCGCCCCACTCTCCCGCCGACCCCAGCGGATAGAGGCCGTCGCCCGCGTGCGTCTCGACGTAGAGGAGCGGCAGCGGATCGCGCAGCAGCTCGTCGAGGATGGCGATCAGAGCCACGTGCTTGAACACGTCCCCGGCGTTCCCCGCATGGCGTGCGTGCGCGTAGTCCATCCGGTGTCCCGAGTCAGAAATCCGACGACATCTAGGAATTGTGCGCCAGCACCGCGTCGTCCAGCTCGGGCAGCTCGACGTCCGCGGGCGCGACCGAGGGTGGCTCTCCCTCGGCGTCGATGCGCGCGATCCCCCGGCGGTTGAGCACGATCAGCGCCTGCCTCGTCTCCACTCCCGCGGCCGTCGACACCCGCACGCGCATCGGCACGCGGTAGAGCCGCGGCGCATCGGCGAAGCGGACGCCGTCGGCCTCCAGCACCGGGACGCGCTTCTCGGAATCGTCCAGCCGCGTGAGGATGGGCGCCAGGTCGTAGCGGAAGATCAGCTTGAGCCGCTCGAACACCGCCGCCCCGGATCCCTTGAGCCGCGCGATGCGCGCGCGCTGCTTGTAGTGCACGGTCACCACCCGCTGCATCGCGCCCGTGCCGGGGTTGAGCGGATCGGGCCGCACCACCCGCGACTGCGCCATCGATTCGCGCGCCCGCAGCACGGCGTTGCGCGACGGCTCGAGCCGCAGCGGCTCGCGCAGCACCAGCACGCGGTTGGCGTAGAGGTGCGCCAGCTTTCCCGAGAGCCACTGCCGGGTCAGCTCCTTGGCCCGGTCCTTGAGAGCGTAGGCCACTGCGCCCACCGTCATCAGCGTCCACAGCCCAAGCCCGGCGGCGGCGCTGGTCTGCAGCGCCTGCAGCCCGAAGTAGATGACGAAAGCGGTGGCGGCGCCGGAGAGGCCCACCCAGTTGCGCACCGCCTCGTCGGTCATCCTGGTCTCCGGCTCGAGGAAGAGCACCTCCTGGAAGTGCTTCTTCAACTGGGCCGCGCGCTCGAGGAAGAAGGCGAGCGCTTCCGGGTCGTGCTCGGGGACAATATCCCCCTTCCTTTCCCGCTCCCGCAGCTCGCCCGCGATCGCCTCGGCGGTGCGCGCGCGCAGCCGCTGCGCCACCGCGCGATAGCCGGGCAGGCCTGCCGGCGCGAGCATCCGCGCGCAGGTTTCATCGGCCACCGTGAGCAGCTCCAGCACCTGGCCGGAGAGGAACTCGTCCGCCAGCGCCCTCTCGCGCTCCAATCCGGAGTCGTCGCTGGCGTTCGGAGCGACGAAGCTCGCGCGCGCATGCGCCAGCGCTGCCAGCGCCTGATCGAGGGTCCTCTGCATGTCGTTGGCCAGCGAGGGTGCCACCGGCATGGGGTTCAAGGTGTGCTGGCTCGCCGCCCGCGGAATGCTCTCGCGCAACAGCTTGAGGCGGCGGGCGGTCCCCAGCGCGGCGCGGCGGACGCCGTCGATGGTGGCCGGCTCGCCCACCGGGGCCTCCTCGTCGGGGCTGGAGAGGCGCGCCAGGATCTGCAGCTGCTCCCAACCGTCGTGGGGTACGTACACGTTCTCCGGAAACTCCAGGCTGAGCGAGACTTCCGCTTCGCTGGGCGCCTTGCCCCGCGGCAGCGGGATGTAGATGGACCACTCTACCCGGCTGGCGTCGTGCGCCTCGATCTTGAGCCGCTGGGGAGTGGTCATGAAGGTAATCTAGTCCGTCAGTGCGCGGCCGGACGCGGCCGCGCATTCCAGAGGCGGGAGATCACCAGCGCCCCGAGGATGGAGAAGGGGATGATGGAGGGCGTCCACACCTGCCACCCGTGGTTCTTGAGCAACCACCCGAGCCCGAATCCGGTGAAGCCCGAGGCGACGTACTGGACGCCGTCCAGCATGCCCGCGGCCGTGGCGGCAGCTTTCTTGCCGCCGAAGTCGGCGCTGGCGGTGCCGGAGAGCATTCCGTGGACGCCGAAGATGAAGACGCAGGAGAAGCCCACCAGCGCGGAGGCCAGGCGCGGATCGCGGGTGAGCCCCAGGGCGAGAAGGGAGAGGGCCTGGCCCACGTAGAAGAGCAGCGCCACCGGCGCGCGGCGCGACTGGAAGAGCCGATCGCTCATCCACCCGCAGAGCAGGCCGCCGGCGATTCCGCCGACGGTGATGCCGGTCGAGGCGAGGCTGAAGAGCGACGACCCCAGCTTGACGCCGTGCACCTCGCCCAGGAACTCCGTGTAGTAGAGCAACAGCCCCTGGCGCACGAAGCCGGTGCAGAACTCCGCCGCCGCGAGCGTGAGCATGATCGGGTTGGTGAAGACCTTGGAGAAGACGTACTTGAGGTCGACCGGCGTCTCGTCGCCGCTGGAGGCGTCCCCGGTGTCGAAGTCGGAATGGCCGGCGCTCCCCGGCGTGTCGCGGACGACGAAGTAGTCGACGGCTGCCATGACGAGCAGCGCCGCGGAGGGCACCGCGAACACCACCCAGAAGGGAAAGCGGGCCAGCAAGAAGCCGCCCACCGTCAGCGCCAGCGTGTACCCGAGCGAGATCATGATCCCGAACACGCCGCCGAAGAACCCCCGCTCGCGCACGTGGAACCAGGGCGTGTTCACCTTCACCACGCTGAGCGCGCCGAAGCTCTGGAAGTAGCAGTTGCAGGAGTAGAGCAGGCTCATGGAGAGGATCAGCCTGGTCTGCCAGCCGGTGAGGAACATGGCGCCGATGGCCAGGTTGAAGACGGCAGCGCCCACCGCTCCCACCAGGATTGCGCGCTTGCCCCCGTAGCGGTCGGCCAGCGGGCCGTTGAGGATGACCGAGAGGGCGTACGTCCAGAAGCCGGCGGTGGCGATGACGCCCACCTCCGCCTTGTCGAAGTGGAAGGTCTCGGCGAAGCGGCCCTTGAAGACGTTGAAGTTGTAGCGGCCCATGTAGAAGGTCGCGTAGGTGAGGCCGAGCGGGAACCAGTTCCAGAAGCGGCGGCGGCGGTAGGCGTCGCTGTGGTCGGGAGTTGCCGCGGTGGGCGGGGTTGCGAGGGCTTCAGCGGTGGCGGTCATTCGGCGGCCCGCAGCGTACGGCAGAAGTCCCCTGCGGCAAACAAGCATCCCGAGCGCGCTTGACGGGCGGCCGCGAAGGCGCGAAGCCGCCGCCACCAGGAATTCGCTTGACGGAGCGAATCCATTTTGGAGAATCATTCTCCAACGCAACGGCTTCCCGCCCTGCACAGGAGGACATGCACATGGCAACCCTCAAGGCCAGCAAGACCCACGAGAACCTCAAGTCTGCCTTCGCCGGCGAAAGCCAGGCCAACCGCCGCTACCTCTACTTCGCCAAGCAAGCCGACGTGGAGGGCCGCCCCGACATCGCAGGCCTCTTCCGCGACACCGCCGAAGGCGAGACGGGGCACGCGCACGGACACCTCGAGTACCTCCAGGAGGTCGGCGACCCGGCCACCGGCGAGCCCATCGGCGACACCGAGAAGAACCTCAAGGCCGCGGTGGCGGGCGAGACCTACGAATACACGCAGATGTACCCCGGCTTCGCCCGGCAGGCGCGCGACGAGGGCTTCGACGAGATCGCCGAGTGGTTCGAGACGCTGGCCAAGGCGGAGAAGTCCCATGCCGGCCGCTTCGCGAAGGGACTCCAGCAAGTGAAGGCGGAAGGCTAGCAGGCCGTCGAAGATGAAATTGCCGATCGCAGAGAACGACCCCCACGGGATGGCTTACGACAACCCGCGGTTCCACGACCGGGCGCACCTCGAGTCCGAGCTGCACCGGGTGTTCGAGATCTGCAACGGCTGCCGGCTCTGCTTCAACCTCTGCCCCTCTTTCGACGTGCTCTTCCGCCGCGTGGACGCGCTGGATCCGCACCGGGAGGAGGCGGAGGGCAAGCACATCGAGGGAGGGCGCATCGTCGAGGAGCACGAGGCGGCCAGCCTGCTCGAGCACGTCACCGTCTCCACCGAGAACCCGGTGGCGCTGCTCGGGGACGACGACAAGAAGCGGGTGGTGGAGCTCTGCTACGAGTGCAAGCTCTGCTTCCCCAAGTGCCCGTACGTGCCGCCGCACGAGTTCGCGGTGGATTTCCCCAAGCTGATGCTGCGCGCCAAGATGGTGGGCGCCGGCGAGGAGGGCATCGCGCTGCGCGAGCGCTTCCTCGGCGCCACCGATCTGGTGGGCGGCGTGATGACCAGGATCGCTCCGCTCGCCAACGCGGCCGCGCACAACGCGTTCAACCGCATGCTGATGGAGAAGACCATCGGCATCGCCAGGGA
>DASRTX010000481.1:0-2284 GCA_035655715.1 Myxococcales bacterium
TAATCTTTGGCCACCAGCAGATCGTGCCCGGTAGCGGCGATCAGGTCCAGTCGTTGGCCATCGCGGCGGCGATGCGTCGAGCACTCGAGCGCCAGCAACAAGCTCTGGAACAGACGCGATGATCCGGGCCGCGGCGGCGTCTCCGACTTTCGCCCGGGGCAGGGGGACGCACGATGTCGGCTGGCAGGCTACGACCCGTCTTGGCCACGACCGTCCAGGTCACCCTCAATCCCTAGTTCCTGGCGCACATGCCTGAACTGCACGGGATCCAGCAGGCGCCGGTCTTGCGCGAGGTGACGCAGGGCAGCCCAACCCGCTTGGGTGAAGTGAGCGCGAGGCCAACGTCCGTCCGTCCGCAGTTCCATCAGACCACGCTCGACCATGGTGCGCATCGCGGGTGGCAGCTTCGGCTCCCCGGCGCAGGGGCCACCGCGCCATGTGCGCAGCAGGATGCCCTCGGCCGCGGACGGGTATTGGCTGAACTGCATGCACAGGGATCGCCGGATCAGGTCGCGTTCCGGCGCGGTGAATAGGGGTGGAGGGGGGTCGGTCGTGGTGGTCGGCATCGCGGAACCCTAACGCTGGTGCTTTACCCATGTCTCGGGCCAGCCAGAAGGAGGCCGTCCCGCCGAGCGGTTTATTTCCACTGGGCTCGGTACGGTGGCGCCGGCTTCGTCGGCGGATCGACCCACAACCCCACGGCACATGCCCGTCGTCCGTCCGCGGTCTTGAACGTGGACTTGGCGCAGGCCTCGCGGACCAGGTTTCCGTCGTTCGCCTGCATGAAGTTGAGCCACATCGAGGCAGCGGCCGGCCCGTCCTGAAACGCGGTCGTCAGGCCGCGCTCCGTCTCATGCACGGCGACGTTGGCCGACGCCTTGCCCCAGAACGCGCCGACCGTGGCGGCCGCGATCACGGCGCCGATCAGGACGCCGCCGTAGGCCAGGGCGGTCCGGCGGCTATGCGTCCTCGCCAGCTCGGCGGCGCGCCGCTCGGCGCCGGCGGCCGCGGCGGCAACCAGACGATCGATCTCGGCCGGGCCGATTGGATCGCGCGCGCGATCGACGGAGGCGGTCAGTTCTTCCGCCACCTCCGGGAACAACCCGACCACGCTGGAGAGGGCCTGGAGCGGGTGCCGGAACGGGTCATCCCTCAGCCCGGCGCGGTCGATGCTGGACTGCAGCTCGGCTTGCGCCGCCGCCACCTTCGCCGCGAGCGTGTCCACCGGCTCCTGGCGCGTCAGGGCATCCACGACGCCACCGGCCCAAGTTCGCGGTCCATCGCCTCCAGCCAGCGCCGGACCATGCTTCGCTTGAAGCCGCCGATCGGCGCGAATTTCGCGTTCGGGGGCACCTGGCGGTCGCGGGCCTGACCAAACGTCAGCCGCTTGCCTTCGATCTCGGCTGCCACCTCGGGTTCCAGCCGCGGCATCCACAGCGCCATGGCGCCCCGCTCGAGCGCCCGCCGCAAAACACTGTGCCGCAGCACCCGGCCAAACGCTTCCTCGCGCGTCAGGGTCGAGTCCGCCCGGCCTTCGTTGAGCACGACCAACGTCGCTTCTGGCTGGAAGCCTGCCCGCTCCAGCGCCTCGAGCGACGCCAGGTCCTCGACGCGGGGCCCGACCATGTAGCAGGCGACCGGCACGACACCGGCCTCGGTCAGCATGGCGACGAGATCGGGAACGTCGTGCGCCAGTTTTGCCAGCGCGGTGTTGCCGCCGCCGAAGTCCAGTATGGCGGAGGCCTTCCGCTCCATCACGTGGTCGAGCAGGTCCATGACCCAGCGCGCCGTCTGGACGCCGTCGTTCGTGTCCGGCTGGACCACGCCGGCAAACCAGGTCGCCAGGGAGCGGTTCTGCGGGTCGAGCGCCGCCATCAGGGCCTGACGATCAGTGCTGGCCAGCTTCCATCCCATCCACCGCGCCAGCGCTGTCTTGCCGCTGCCGTTGGGGCCACTGAGGAACCACACCTTCGGCTTGCCGGTCAGGTCGAGTTCCGCCGCGGGCAGGCTCCGTGTGGATCCGGCCGCTGGCGCGCTGTCCGCGGTGGCGAGGGGGATTTCGGTCTCGTCGTCGAGGCTGGCACCTCGGCGAAAGGGGATCACTTCAGCCTTTGTTCGTGCTGCCACTTGCTCAGTCCTCTTTCTGGTCTGGTAACTTGAAGCCGCGCCGCTTCTGGTCGCCGAGCAACTGCCGGATGGCGGCCTCGGCATCGCGCTTCACCGGAGCGGGGCGCGGCTTCGGCTCGGGCGCCGGCGCTGCCGGGGTGTGGTTGCGGAGCGTCGC
>DASRTX010000482.1:0-2619 GCA_035655715.1 Myxococcales bacterium
CGCCGGTGGCGAGGCCCCGGACGCGGTCGAACTCTTCGCCACGCGCCGTGAGCATGATGATCGGCAGGCGCTGGGTTTCGGGCCGCGCCCGCAGCCGGCGGCAAAGCTCGATGCCCGACACGCCGGGCAGCATCCAGTCGAGCAGGACGAGGTCGGGCGCGCGCTCTTTCAGCCGGATTTCCGCTTCGTCGCCGCGGGCCACGGCCTCGACCGCGTAGCCCTCCGTTTCGAGGTTATAGCGGAGGAGAAGCGTCAGCGACTCCTCGTCCTCCACGATCAGGATGCGCGCGCTCATTTCCCGCCCTCCGCCGTTGCGTCCAGCCGTGCGCGCGCCGACCAGGCGTCGTCATGGCGTTCCTTTCGCAGGGACTCGCCCGTGACCACGTAGTGCACCGTCTCGGCGATGTTGGTCGCGTGGTCCCCGACCCGCTCGATGTTCTTGGCGCAAAACAGGAGGTGGGTGCCCACGGTGATGTTGCGCGGGTCTTCCATCATGTAGGTGAGAAGCTCGCGGAACAGCGAGGTGTAGAGCGCGTCGAGTTCCTCGTCACGCGCCAGCACCTTGGCGGCGTTGCGGATGTCTTTTGAGGCGTAGCTGGCAATCACGTCGTCGAGCTGTTCACGGGCGATCTTGGCGAGATGCTGGACGCCGACCGCCACCGGCTGTAGCCGGGGCTCGTTCTCGATCGAGGCGGCGCGCTTGGCGATGTTCTTGGCCAGATCGCCGATGCGCTCCAGGTCCGCGGCGACGCGGATGGCGGTGACGGTCTGGCGCAGGTCCACGGCGAGCGGCTGGCGCCGGGCGATCATCAGGATGGCCTGATCCTCAATCTCGTTTTCGAAGCGGTTCATCCGCAGGTCCGCGGCGATGACTTGCGCGCTGAGGCTCCGGTCGCGGGCGACGAGCGCCGTAACCGCGTCCGACAGGAGTTTTCCGGCAAGCCGCCCCATCTCGCAGACCTTGCGGCTGAGGGTCGTCAGCTCCTGCTCGTAGGATTGGACGATGTGGGGGTGTTCAGGCATGGGGTCTCCTCGACCGGCTTAGCCGAAGCGGCCGGTGATGTAGTCCTGCGTGCGCGGCTGGCGCGGGTTGGTGAAGATACGGGCGGTCTCGCCGAACTCGACCAACTCGCCGAGATACATGAACGCCGTGTAGTCCGACGTGCGCGCCGCCTGCTGCATGTTGTGGGTGACGATCGCGATGGTGTAGTCGGCCTTCAGCTCGTCGATCAGCTCCTCGATGCGCGCGGTCGAGATCGGGTCAAGGGCGGAGGCGGGCTCGTCCAGTAGGATCACCACCGGCCGCACCGCAATCGTGCGCGCGATGCAGAGCCGCTGCTGCTGGCCGCCGGAGAGGCTGAGGCCGCTCTGGCGCAGCTTGTCCTTCACCTCGTCCCACAGCGCGGCGCGGCGCAGGGCGTCCTCAACCCGCCCGTCCAAGTCGGATTTAGCCAGCCGCTCGTAGAGCCCGATGCCGAAGGCGACGTTGTCGTAGATCGACATCGGAAATGGGGTCGGCTTCTGGAACACCATGCCGACCCGCGCGCGGAGCCGGTTGAGGTCCTGGCGCGGCGACAGAATGTTCTCGCCGTCGAGGACCACCTCGCCTTCGGCGCGTTGGCCTGGGTAGAGGTCGTACATGCGGTTGAGCACGCGCAGCAGAGTGGACTTGCCGCAGCCGGACGGGCCGATAAAGGCCGTCACCTTGCGCTCGTACAGCGGCAGGCTGATGTCCTTAAGGGCTTGCGTGTCGGCGTAGTAGAACTGCAGGCCCCGCACCGCGATTTTTTCGCTGAGGCGGCTGCCTTCGATCACCATGGGTTGGGTGGTGGCGAGCATCATTTCGGGACCTTTGCTGAGGCGAAGGCCCGGGCTGTGATGCTGAGCCCGAGCACCGCCAGGGTGATCAAGAGCGCTCCCGCCCAGGCCAGCCGCTGCCAGTCCTTGTAGGGCGAGAGCGCGAACTGGAAGATCACCGCCGGCAGGCTCGCCAGGGGCGCGTTGAGGTCCACGCTCCAGAACTGGTTGTTGAGCGCGGTGAACAGGAGGGGAGCCGTTTCACCGGCGATCCGGGCCACGGCCAGGAGCACGCCCGTGACGATACCGGCGCGCGCCGCCCGGTAGGCGATACGCCGGATCACGAGCGAGCGCGGCAGCCCCAGCGCAGCGGCTGCCTCGCGCAATTGGTTCGGAACGAGAAGCAGCATGTCTTCGGTCGTCCGCACCACAACCGGAACGACGATCAGGGCCAGCGCTACCGCGCCAGCCCAGCCGGAGAAGTGGCCCATCGGCGCGACCACGATCTCGTAAACGAAGAGGCCGATTACGATGGACGGCGCGCTGAGCAGGATGTCGTTGATGAAGCGCACCACCACCGTCAGCCTGGCGTGCCGCCCGTATTCGGCCATGTAGGTGCCGGCCAGGATGCCGAGCGGCGTCCCGACCAGGACGGCGAGCGCCGTCATCATCAGGCTGCCAACGATGGCGTTGAGAAGGCCGCCCGTGGCGCCGGGTGGCGGCGTCATCGCGGTGAATACCTGCGGCGAGAGCGCGCCAACACCCTCCCAGAGCAGGGCGCCTAGAATGAGTCCGAGCCAGCCGAGGCCGAGTGCGGCAGCG
>DASRTX010000483.1:0-3079 GCA_035655715.1 Myxococcales bacterium
GCCGTCAAGATCGGCATGGTGGGCAACCCCGCGAACGCATCCGCCATCCGCGCGCTGCTGCCGCAAGATGTCCCTGTCGTCGTGGACCCCATCCTCCACGCCTCCAGCGGCGCTCCCCTCTTCGACGGGCCTCCCGAGGCGCTCCTCGATCTGGCCCGCGGCGCAATCCTGACGCCCAACCTCCCCGAAGCCGAGTCACTCCTTCGCGGCCCGGCCGACGCGCGGGCGCTGCTGGCCAAGGGTCCGAAGGCCGTCCTCCTCAAGGGGGGCCACGCGGCGGGAGATCCCGTCGATCTCCTCGTCACGGCCGCCGGCACGACCCGCTTCGAGGGCACGCGAATCCCGGGTGCCCGGCGCGGCACCGGCTGCCGCCTGGCAAGCGCCCTGGCAACCGCTCTCGCCATGGGAACGCCCCTCCAGGACGCCGTCACAAAGGCCCGGGAGTACGTCCGCGGTTATCTCCGCGAGCCCTGATTCCGCAGCACCCCGAGGTCCTGCTCCGGCCGTCCTTTTCAGCGCGGCGGAGCGCCGGGCGCATGTTAAACTCACCCCTCGGAGGTTCTCGCATGCGCATGCGCAAGTTTGCTCCACTCCTCGTCCTCGCCCTCGCCGGCTGCGGCCCTTGCGGCTACAACCGCGTCGTTTCCGAGGAGCAGGCTGTCGAGTCCGCCTGGAGCCAGGTGGAGAACCAGCTGCAGCGCCGCGCCGACCTCATCCCCAACCTCGTCGAGGTGGTGAAGGGGTACGCCCGCCACGAGAAGGGCGTCTTTGACGACATCGCCAACGCGCGCGCCGCCATGCTCGGCGCCAGCTCGCGCGCCGACAAGATCCAGACCGCCAACCAGTTCGAAGGCGCCATCAGCAAGCTGATGTCGATCAGCGAGGCGTACCCGCAGCTCAAGGCCGACGGCAACTTCCAGCGGCTGATGGACGAGCTGGCCGGCAGTGAGAACCGGCTCGCGGTGGAGCGCAAGCGCTACAACGATGCGGTGCAGCAGTACAACACCGACATCCGCGGCATCCCCGGCGCCTGGTGGGCGAAAATTGGCGGGTTTGGCCCCAAGGAGTATTTCAAGGCCGAGGCCGGCGCGAAGGCGGTGCCCAAGGTTTCGTTCCAGTAGGAGCGGGCGATGCGCACCAGCGGGATCCTGACTCTTGGTGGCGCCTTCGTGGCGATTCTGGGCGGCGCCTTCGCGCTGCTCATGCTCAAGGCGTTCTTCGTCGACAAGGGTGGGGGGTTCGTCGATCTCTCCGGCCTCGTCGTCGGCGGCGCGGTGGCGGCCATCGGGCTCGCCCTGGTCGCCGCCGGGCGGAAGCGGGCGCGGGTCGAGACCGAAAACGACCAGCGCAACTTCTCCGAGATGGCCCTGGCGCTGGCGCGGAAGAACGGCGGCCAGGTGCAGGTGGACGCCGTCAGCAAGGCCAGCGGCCTGAGCCGGGACGAGGCCACCTCCCGCATGCGCGAGCTGGCCGGCCGCGGCCTCTTCGATCTGGACTTCGACGCCAACGGGCAGATGGTCTGGAAGCTCTCACCCGACGCGGGCCGCGCGCAGCTCGCGGAGATGGCCGGCCGGGGCGGATGAGGCTGGGGCGCGCCGCCGCCGCGCTCTGGCTGGTGGCGGCGGCCGCGTGCAAACCCTCGACGGAAGGCATGTGCGCGCAGGACGCCGATTGCCCCACAGGGTCGGCCTGCTCGCAAGGCGGCGTCTGCATCGCCAGGCCGCCGGAGGTCTCGGTGGAGGTGCGGACGTCACCGGATGCGGCGGGTTGGTTCTCGCGGACGGGAGCAGATCTGGACGTCGCCGTGCAGGTCACGCGCGGCGGCGCCGACGCCATCGGCGCGCAGCTCGCCATCCCGGCCTGCGCAGCCGCGACATGCACCTTCGTTGGCGTGCCCGTCAGCGGTGGGTTCGAGATCGCCGTCCCGCGCCAGGTGCAGGCCCAGGGCTCCGCTGCGCCGCTGCAATACCAGGTCACGGTCGTCGATCGCGCAGGCAACCAGGGTCTGGCCACCGGCACGCTGCGCATCGACGACGCCGCGCCACAGATCGGCGCGTCCGGCGTGATCTCCCCTGCCGGCATCGCCGGCGAGGACGGGCAGAGCTGGTACGCGGGCTCGGGCAACGTCTCCAACACCATCGAGCTTTCGGTGCCGGTGACGGATCCGGGGACGGGTATCGCCTCCATCGCGCTGCACGTGAACGCCGAAGACGTGAAGAGCGGCACGCCGCTGGACCCGGCTCCGCTGGCAGTGGACGGCGGGGCGCGCTTCCAGCTGCCGGCGTACGCGGTGAACAAGCAGCTTCCGCTGCGCTTCACCATCACTGCCACCGACGCGCTCGGCCACGTCGCCAGGGCCGACGGTTCCGTGCCCGTGGACGGCGTGCCGCCCGTCGTGACGGAACTCGAAGTTGTCTACGCGAGCGCGGCTCCGGCCGATGCCTGCGCCAGCGGCCTTTCTTGCGGCCGGCAAGGCAGCACGCGTCTGCTGCGCGACGATGCGGCCGACGTGACCTTCGACGTCACCGACTGCGGCGCAGGCGTCGTTTCGCCGCCGGCGCTCACGGCGGGTGGCCAGGCCGTGCAAGCCGTGGAAGTGCCTCCTGCAAGCGCGTCCACCTGCGCGAACGGAAACCGCACGCACCACTTCAAGGCGCGGGTGGACTTCGGAGCTGCGACCATTTCCGCGCCCGACGCGGCCGGTACCGTGACTGCGCAACTGGCCGCCTCCGCCGCGGACGCCACGGGGAATGCCGCCTCCGCGGCCGGGAGCGCATCGCTCTCGCTCTGGCGCTGGAAGCGGCAGCTCCCGGGCCCCGCAACCGGAGCGCCGGTGTTGCTCGCGGGGCCGACCGGAGCGCGTTCCGTGGCTATCGGCACCGCCAACGCCGTCACGGCCCTTGCCTCCGACGGCTCGCAGGCCTGGACCCAGGCGGTGAGCACCGGCGCCGACCTCGCTTTGGGGCCAGGCGGAACCATCTACGCCGTCTCGACGCGCTCCTCGTGCGCCAATGGGTGCAGCGGCACCCTCTCGCTGGTCACCCCGGGAGCGTCCGCGCCGGTGGTGTGCACCCTCCCG
>DASRTX010000484.1:0-7540 GCA_035655715.1 Myxococcales bacterium
GCATTGAGCGCCTGATCCCGCAACCTCGGATTGGAAATGTCCGCACCGCGAACAAGCATCAGCAACTCCCGCGCCGCCTGATACGCCCTCAAGCTCTCATGCGGCAAAGTCATCCAGTTCGTCATCGTCGGCCTCCCTCACGGAAGCGCAAGCGGGAGGCCGACGATGACGCACGGATGACGATCCCACCGAAGCGCGAGCGCAGCGAGCTAAAGGGACATTGGCTGCACGCGCAGTGACAGGCCGAAGGCCTGGCGCGAGCGTGCCAGAAGCCGGAACCCGTCCACGTCCACGTCCACGTTCACGTTCGCGTCCACGTCTACGTTCGCGTTCACGTTAGCGTCCACGTCGCCGTCAACGCTCCTCTACCTGCCCCTCCGCAGCAGCGCCTCCACCTGCTCCAGCCTGAACGGCTTGTCCAGCCGCTGCTCCGGCACCTTCTCCAGGAACTCCCGCGCCCGCTCAGTGACCGCGCCTCCCGTCATGAACACGAACCGCTTGCTCAGCGCCGGCAGCTCGCGGCTGACCTCCTCGAACACGTCCATTCCGGTGACGCCGGGCATCATCAGGTCGCAGAGGATCAGGTCGAATCCCTGATCGTCGTGCAGGATGCGCAGGGCCTCTTTTCCTTCGCGGACCGAGACGACCTCCGCCTCCTCCCGAAGGCCGGTCCTCAGGGTGACGCCGAGATAGGGCTCGTCGTCGATGAGCAGCACGCGGCGTCGCCGGTTGGATGGGCGCGCCGCCGCAGGCTCCTGTAGCACTTGCGGCGCGGTCATCTCGGGCTGGCCGGGCAGCGTCACCCGGAAGGTGCTGCCCCGCCCGGGCGAGCTCTGCACGGTGATCTCGCCGCCCAGCGCGGAGACGATGCCGTGCACGATGGAGAGGCCCAGCCCGGTGCCAACGCCCACCGGCTTGTCGGTCCAGAACGGCTCGAAGATGCGCTCGATCTTCCACGGCTCGATGCCCACGCCCGAATCCTCCACCTCGACCACCACCTCGGCTCCGGAACCGGCCCGGGTCCGCACCGCGATCAGATGCTTCTCCGGCGCGCCCTCCGGGATGGCCTGGGCGGCATTGACGAGGAGATTCAGGAAGACCTGCCCGAGCCGGCTCTCGTCGCCCAGGACCGGCGCGACGGGCTGGTAGTCGCGGATCAGCTGTGCGCGGGGGCGGATGTGGCTCTGGGCCATATTGATCGAAGACTCGAGCACCTTCTCCACGTCCACCGGCAAGAGCTGGTGTTCGCCGGGCCGCGAGAAGGTGCGCAGGTCGCGGACGATGGAGCGCACCCGCTCGGCGCCTTCCAGCGCCTCGGCCACCCAGTTGCGGACGCGGTCCCAGTCCTCCCCGGAGGGCCCCTGCGGGCGCAGGCGCAGCCGCTGCAACTCGCGCTCGATCAGCTCCAGCCCCAGCGTCACGTAGACCAGCGGGTTGTTGATCTCGTGCGCGACGCCGGCCGCCAGCGTTCCGATGGAGGCCATCCGGTCGGCGCGCGAGAGCCGCGCCTCGATGCGCTTGCGCTCGCCCACGTCCTCGATGATGCCCACGCCGCCCATCACCGTGCCGCGCGGCCCCAGGATGGGCGCGAACAGTGCCGCGCATTCCGAAATCTTTTGGGAGGTCTGCGATTTGTAGGGACCTTCGTAGCGGACCGTCCGGCCCTCCAGCGTGCCGCGGATCAGCGTGGCGATGCGGTCGCGGCTGGGATCGCCCTGCAGCGTGGTCATGTTGAGGCCGATCACCAGCTCCCGCGACGAGCCCAGGATCTGCAGCATGGCGCCGTTGCAGTCGGTGGTCACGCCACGCGCGTCGAAGTGGAGCAGGCCGACCGGCGCGTTCTCGAAGACGAGGCGGTACCGCTCGTCCGGCGGCACCCGCGCGTCTTCGCGGACGCGGTGGACCGTGACCACCAGCAGCCGGCCGGCCACACCCAGCGCCAGCTCGACGTCCAGCTCCGGCCCGTCCCTTCGCACCACTTGCGCTCGCGTCGGCGCCTGCGCACGCAGGTAGAGGTCGCGCAGGAAACCAGGGTGCTGCCCGCGCATGCGCTCGGGCAGCAATGCGTCCAATGGCTGCCCGACCAGCTCGTCGGCGGGCCAGGCGAACAGGCGGTAGGCGGCGGGATTGGCGTAGACGATGCGGTCCTGGCCGTCCGCAGCCACCGTCGGCTCGGGCAGCCCGTCGAGCAGGGTGAGGGCGTCGAGGTCCGTCATCCGCCCGCCTCCGCGGCGAGGGCCGCGAAACGGCCGAAGACGCCTGCGGCCACCCGGGAAAGCCTGGGCAGCTCGCGGCGGGCGGAGAGCCGCAGCAGCTCCGGATCCACGCCTTCCTCGCGCAGCTCCGCCTCGCCACCCATCATCGCCGCCAACACATCGTCGTTGACCTCCAGGTGGAACTGGATCCCCCAGGCGCGCTCGCCGGCGCGGAAGGCCTGCAGCGGCGTCTGCGTGCTGGAGGCTAGCGGCACTGCATTCCCAGGTAAAGTGAAGACATCGCCATGCCAATGAAAGGCAACGAAGCTGTCCGGTGACCCGGAAAAGAGCGGATCATTGCGCGCGGCCTCGGCCAGGCGGACGCGGTAGAAGCCGATCTCCTTTCGTTCCGCCGGGCCGACGCTGCCGCCCAGCGCGGTCGCCAGCAGCTGGCTCCCGAGGCAGATGCCGAGGATGGGCCGGCCCTCCGAGATGCAGCGCCGCAGGAGGCGCAACTCGTCTCCCAGGTGGCGCAACAGGTGTTGATCCCGGACGTTCATGCCGCCGCCCAGCACCACCAGGGCATCGGCCCGTTCCGGAACGGGGTCTCCGGCGTACGTCCGCACGAGGCGATGGCCGCGCAGCAGCGCCGAGAGCGTGCCTGGCCCCTCGCCCGGCTCATGCTGGATGACGATCATGCCAGACAAGGATACATGCGCGGCCCGCTTCTTGTTATGAGGTCCGCCATGAGCCTTGGAAAGAACTTCCGGCTGCCGGCGGACGTGAAGCCGGTCCGCTACAACGCGCACCTGGCGCCCGACCTGGCCGGCGGGACCTTCGAAGGGCGGATGGAGCTGGAGGTCCGCCTGGACGGGTCGCGCCGGGAGCTGCACTTGCATGCGCTGGGGCTGGAGATCACCCGCGCCCGCGCGCGGCCGTCGCTGCGCGCCGCGGTGAGCCTGGACCCCGAGAGCGAGACGGCCACCCTGCGCTTCGACGGCGACCTGCCCGCGGGCAGGGTGGTGCTCGATCTGGCGTGGACGGGCAAGTTCACCGCCGGCTTGCGCGGCCTCTACCGCGCCGGACCGGTGGCCGTCACGCAGTTCGAAGCGGCCGACGCGCGCCGGCTCTTCCCCTGCTTCGACGAGCCGGCCTTCAAGGCCCGCTGGAGCCTGCAGCTGGTGGGCCTCCCCGACGGCGTCACCGCCCTCTCCAACAGCCCGGTGGTGAAGGACGAGAAAGAGCCAGGCGGCGGGCGCACCGTCCAGTTCGCCGAGACGCCGCCGCTCTCCAGCTACCTCATCGTCCTCTGCATCGGCGAGCTGGCCTCGAGCCCCGAGCAGCTGGCACGCGGCTATCCGGTGCGCACCTGGTCGGTGCCGCAGAAGCAGGCCCTGACCGCCTTCGGCCAGGAGGTTGCGTGCGCGGTGCTGCCGCTGCTCGAGGACTACTTCGGCCAGCCGTACGCCTACGGCAAGGTCGACCAGGTCGGCGTGCCCGACTTCGAGGCGGGGGCGATGGAGAACGCGGGCTGCATCACCTACCGCGAGGTGGCGCTGCTGCTCGATCCCGCCGCGGCTCCGCTGACCGTGCAGAAGCGCGTGGCGGAAGTGATCACCCACGAGCTGTCGCACCAGTGGTTCGGAAATCTCGTGACCATGGTGTGGTGGGACGACCTCTGGCTCAACGAGGCCTTCGCCACCTGGATGGCCTACAAGATCGTCGACCAGTGGCGGCCGCGCTGGCGCGTGTGGATGGACTTCGAGACCGGCAAGGGCGCGGCGCTCCACCTCGACGCGCTCAAGTCCAGCCACCCCATCCGCGCCGAGATCCGCAACGCGGAGGAAGCCGGTGAATCGTTCGACGCCATCACCTACGAGAAGGGTGGCGCCATCCTGCGCATGATCGAGGGTTACCTCGGCGCGGAGCGCTTCCGCGACGGCATCCGCCTTTACATGCGCAACCATCGCGAGTCCAACGCCACCGCCGACGACCTCTGGGGCGCGCTGGCAGAGGCATCGGGGCAGCCCATCTTGGAGATGGCCAACGCCTGGATCCGCCAGACCGGCTATCCGCTGGTCACCATCTCGCAGGCCGGCGGCAAGCTGCGGTTCGCGCAGAAACGCTTCTTCTCCGATCCGGCCTCGGCGCCCGAGCCGACCCAGTGGCCGGTGCCGCTCGTGCTGCGGTTCGGCGGCCGCGAGCACCGCGTGCTGCTGCGCGGCGCGGAGCAGACGCTCGACACCGGCGGGCCCGTCGACTGGGTGCTGGGCAACGTGGGCGCGCGCGGCTTCTACCGCACGGCGTATGAGCCCGCGCTGCTGGAGCGCTTGATCCGCGCTTTACCCGAGCTGCAGCCCGAAGAGCGGATGGGACTGGTCTCGGATCAATGGGCGCTCGTGCGCGCCAACGCCGTGCCGCTGGCCGGTTTCCTGAAACTGCTCGCGGGCCTGGGCTCGGAGCCGGATCACACGGTCCTCGACGAGGTGGTGGGAAGGCTCGGATGGCTCGAGCACCGCGCCGCGAGCGAGGCGGACCGCCCGGTCTTCCAGGCCTGGGTGCGGTCGCTCCTGGCGGAGGTTGCAGCGGAGCTGGGGTGGAACCCGCGGCAGGGCGAGGATGACGAACGGCGCTTGCGCCGCGCCGCCGTGCTCCGCGGCCTCTTGCTGGTCGGGCGCGATCCCGCGGCAATCGCGGAGGCGAGCGCGCGCTACCAAGCGCACGTCAGCAGGCAGTCGCAGGCGCTCGACCCCAACCTGCTCGACATCGTGGTGCCGGCGGCGGCGCGCACTGCCGACGCGCGGCGCTTCGAGGAGCTGCGCGAGCTGGCACGCGCCGAGCTGGATCCCGCCGCCAAGCGGCGGTACCTCCACGCGCTGGCGATGGTGGAGAACCCGGGACTGATCGATGGCGCCGTCGAGCTCGCCC
Organism: Myxococcales bacterium; assembly: GCA_035655715.1. GTDB lineage: Bacteria > Myxococcota > Myxococcia > Myxococcales > 40CM-4-68-19 > 40CM-4-68-19. The sequence continues at coordinate 5,124 of DASRTX010000484.1, forward strand.
TCGATCCCTTCGTGCAGATGCAGGACTTCGCCAGCTACCTCGGCACGCTCCTCGCGAACCGCGCCACGCGCGACCCCGCCTGGCGCCTCATCCAGTCGCGGTGGGAAGAGGTGCGCAAGAAGGGCGATTCGCCGATGATCATGCGAAGGCTGGTGGAGGCGCTGGGCAGCCTTCCCGAGCGCCGGCACCTGGAACAGGTGGAGAAGTTCCTGGTCGGGCAGGAGCTGAGCGCGGCGCGGCAGGCGGTGGCGCAGACGCTGGAGCGCCTGCGCGCCGACGTGGCACTGCGAGAACGCCTGCTGCCCGAGCTCTCCGCGTTCCTGCGCCGGAGCTGAGACTAGAAGTTGAAGGTGACGACCAGGGTGTCCTGGTACGCGCCCACCGAGACGTCCTGGAGCGCGAAGATGCGCCCGTAGAATGGCACTGTGGAGCCGTTCCCTTGCGCCACCGAGACGGCGTTGGTCGAGGACCAGACCGCGGTCCGCGCGGCGTCGACGTAGATCTCGTACTCCAGGAACTCGGCGCCGCCCCCCAGCGCCATGCGGCGGCGTCCGTTGCCGAAGAAGCTTCCCAAGTCGATGGTGACCGTAGGCAGGGCGGGCGGCGGGCAGCTGTAGCTGATGGTCCCGGCGGAGTCGAGGGGCCCGGCGCCATAGACGTCGTAGTTGCCGAACGCCAGCGGAGTCACGCTGATGCCCCTGCAGGTCGGGGCCGCCCGCGCGGGCAGCGCCGCGCAGAGCAACAGTAGCAGCGGAAGCTTTCTCATCACCGCCCTGTATATGGCGCGGAAGTGGCGATGGCACAAAGGAGTGGCATCCCTACATGCGCCCCGTCCTCAATGGATCCGGTCATACCACCCGGGATCACAAAGGCATTGCAATATCCACATATGTCCACGTTTTCATTGATGAATTCCATGGTCAATCAGTTGACGCCTGCTTGTCTGCTCCATTACAGTGCTCGGCAACTCGAAGGACGAGGGGGTTCAATTGTTCCGCCACATCGGACTCGCCGCAACGCTCGCCGCCGCCTGTTCCCTGGTGGTCGCGGACGCTCGCGCCGCCACCGCAACCTCCAACTTCGTGGTGACCGGCAACGTGGTCGCCAACTGCACCATCTCCACCACCGGCATCACCGTGACGTACGACCCCGCGGGCGCCAACGCGGCCGCCGGCGCGAACGCCACTGCCAGCGGAACCGTGACCATCGCCTGCACCAAGGGCTCGACGGTGAGCATAGGCCTCAACGCCGGCGGCAACGCCGCCGCTGCCGCTGGCCTCACGCCGGCCGCGCCGCGCGGGATGCGCCTTGCCGCCACCGCCAACTTCCTCGGCTACGACATCTACTGGCCCGGCACCACCACCTCGTGGGGCAACTCCGGCGCCGCGCTCTTCACCCCTTCGGCGCCCACCAGCAAGGCGCCGCGCACCTTCAACATGGACGGCGTGGTCTTCGGTGGCCAGGACGTCCCGGTTGGCACCTACACCGATACCGTCACAGCAACCGTGAACTTCTGATCACCTCCAACGCACTTCCTTTCAGGAGCATGACCATGACCCGCAAGCTCTTCCTTCCTCTCGCCGCGATCGCCTTCGTGGGCTATTCGCAGGCGTTCGCCACCGGCACCGCCACCAGCACCTTCACCACCAATGCGCACATCGACTCGAGCTGCACGATGTCGGTGGCCGACCTCGACTTCGGCGCCTACGATCCGTTCGCCGCCGGCGCGTTGACCGGCAAGACCGACGTGACCGTGACCTGCACCCGCGGCGCCGTTCCCACCATCGCCATGGACAACGGCAGCCACTTCAACGGCAGCCTCCGCGCGATGATCACCGGCACCGGCGGCGCAGGCAACGAGCTCAGCTACGAGCTGTTCCAGCCGGACGCGGTTGGTCCCTCCGGCGCCCTCACCACCGTCGCCTGGGGCAGCACCGGCGTGAACGTGTTCAACGCCGGCTCCGCTCCGAACAAGAACGCCCGCACCGTGAAGCTGTTCGGCTCCATCCCGGCCGGCCAGGACTCCACCGTGGGCACCTACGCCGACAGCGTGACCGCGACGGTCAACTTCTAAAATGCGCCGTCTGGTTCTGCTGCTTGCGCCCGGCCTCATCTTCCTGGGGGCCGGGCGTCTGCATGCCGCGGGACTGAACGTCTCGCCGGTCACCATCTCGCTCAAGCCCGACGACGCCAAGGCGCTGCTCACGCTGCGCAACGACGGGCCGGAGGCGGTGCGGTACCAACTCCAGGCCAACACCTGGGGCGAGGACAAGACGGCGGGCATGAAGCTCTCGCCCACCGAGGACGTGATCTTCTTCCCCCAGCTGCTGACCTTGAAGCCGGGCGAGGCGCACAACGTCCGCATCGGGGTGGCCGTGCCCTTCGGCGCCATCGAGAAGACCTACGGCATCTTCGTG